>NZ_JAUBRN010000015.1:7821-121393 GCF_036701875.1 Microcoleus sp. MON1_C5
TTAGTAAATGCGAAGAAACCAGCAGTTGTAGAATTGCCCAGGGCTTTAGCTTGTGCATCTTCCAAAGAGGCATAACTTCCGCCTGTGAAAATCACTAACTCTTTGCCAGTAATGTCAGGATTTGAACCGCTGGAGGCGTCAAAGTTAGTCGTAGTCAAATTGCCGAAAGCGCTCGCGGTAAACTGGAATTTGTCACTTCCAGAGGTAAAGTCGGTAATTGTATCGCCGCCTTCGCCTGTGGCTTTGTAAACAAACAGATCCGCACCAGCACCGCCAGTCAGAACATCTGCACCCGAACCGCCGCTGAAGATGTCAGCAAACTCAGTACCAGTGACGCTGTTAGCACTCGCATCTCCGGTAAACAAGACAGGAGTGGTGAAGTTGTAACCGCCAGCACCTGAACCGAAATTGTTAAAGGCGACGGGGAAAGTATTCCCAGCAGCAGTTAAATCGGCAACACTGCCTGAGTTGGTAGTAGTACCAGTCACAGTAGTGCCATTGGCAGAAGAGGCGATCGTACCTGTAAATACAAAGTCCGCCGTTCCCAGATTGCT
Organism: Microcoleus sp. MON1_C5; assembly: GCF_036701875.1. NCBI lineage: Bacteria > Bacillati > Cyanobacteriota > Cyanophyceae > Oscillatoriales > Microcoleaceae > Microcoleus > Microcoleus sp. MON1_C5. The sequence goes on from NZ_JAUBRN010000015.1 coordinate 8,376, forward strand.
AGCAGCCGTACCCAGATTCGCAATAAGCGTCGAACCAGCGGCTACGGTACCGTTCGAGTCAAAATACAACACCGTTTCGTTCGAGGCATTAGTAAATGCGAAGAAACCAGCAGTTGTAGAATTGCCCAGGGCTTTAGCTTGTGCATCTTCCAAAGAGGCATAACTGCCACCTGTGAAAATCACTAACTCTTTGCCAGTAATGTCCGGATTTGAACCACTGGAGGCGTCAAAGTTAGTCGTAGTCAAATTACCGAAAGCACCGCTGACAAACTCGAATTTGTCTACCCCAACAGTAAAGTCGGTAATCGTATCGCCGCCTTCGCCTGCTGCTTTGTAAACAAACAGATCCGCACCAGAACCGCCAGCGAGAACATCTGCACCAGAACCGCCGCTGAAGATGTCAGCAAACTCAGTACCTGTGACGCTGTTAGCCTTCGCATCTCCGGTAAACAAGACAGGAGTAGTGAAGTTGTAACCGCCAACACCTGAACCGAAATTGTTAAAGTCGCTCGGGTAAGTGTTCCCAGCAGCAGTTAAATCTACAACGCTGCCTGAGTTGGTAGTAGTACCATTCGCAGGAGATGCGATCGTACCTGTAAATACAAAGTCCGCCGTTCCCAGATTGCTAGCAGCAGTACCCAGATTCGCAATCAAGGTAGAACCACCGGCCACGGTACCGTTCGAGTCAAAATACAACACAGTCTCGTTCGACGCATTGGTAAATGCGAAGAAACCAGCAGTTGTAGAATTGCCCAGGGCTTTAGCTTGTGCAGCTTCCAAAGAGGCATAACTGCCGCCTGTGAAAATCACTAACTCTTTGCCAGTAATGTCAGGAGAGACCCCGGTAACACCGTCAAAGTTAGTCGTAGTCAAATTGCCGAAAGCGCTCGCGCTAAACTCGAATTTGTCTACCCCAACAGTAAAGTCGGAAATTTTATCGCCGCCTTCTTTAGTTGTCCTGTAAACAAACAGATCCGAACCAGTGCCGCCGCTTATGGCATCCACACCGAGGCCGCCGGTGATGGTATCGTTGCCGTCGCCGCCCTTGAGGCTATCGTTAAAGTTGCTGCCGACAATCTTGTCATCGCCTGCTAAACCATCGTAATTAACTGGGGCCGGAGAAGTGGTGAAATCCACATTGTCAGGGCCGGCAGTACCGACAGGAATATTTAGTGACGGGCCCGTGAAGACAAAGTTACTTACTTGCAGGCGAATGTTCAGCGCGAAACTGGCCACAATTTCAAAGCGCGCCCCAACAGCAAATACCAGTACAGAACGGCCGGTCTGGGCATCTGTAAACTGACAGAAAATAGGCGCGTCTGGGTTGCCACCCAACTGTGCAAACCGGGCTTGCAAAGTCGCGATGCTGTTAACAGTGATATCCGTGGTGAAGTCGAGCAAATTAGCGCTGCCGAGCGACCCAGGAGCAGAATTAGCAGTAATGTCCAGTCGGATCAAGCTAGAAACGGTGAGATTAGCAAAAGCTGCCGTAGAAAGCTCTAAAACATCGTCAGTGACATTAAAGTCAGTAATAAAGTCAGCTTCTGCAACTGTTTGAATCTCTTGGCGGGAAGTCCGGTAAATAAAGCGATCCCTTCCAGCACCCCCAATTAGACTATTGGTTCCTGTGCCGCCTTCGATCGAGTCATCGCCCTCATTTCCTGTTAATACGTCATTGCCACTACCGCCGATGATTTTGTCATTGCCGATGCCAGCTTCGAGATTGTCATCGTCATCGCCGCCGTCGATATCGTCATCGCCATCGCCACCTTTAACTGTGTCCTTACCTTTGCCGGCTTTTAATATGTCATTGCCGGCGCCAGCTTCGATATCGTCATCGTCATCACCGCTGTCGATATCGTCATCGTCATCGCCGCCTTTAATTGTGTCCTTACCTTTGCCGCCGATGATTTTGTCGTTGGCCTTACCGCCTGTAATGTTATCGTCACCATCGCCGCCTTCGATGTCGTTATCCAGCGTCTGAGAACCGACAATAACTTGAGGTTCTGTAGTGCCAGCAAACTTAAATAGATTTTGCTCGACAGTTAAGCCAAAACGTTGGCCGGTGAATTCTCTTCTGCCGTTGGTAACTTTAAAACCAAAACCAGCCTCACCCTTATAACCTAGTGTCGCTTTGAAACTTACTACGCCTGCGTTAATGTCTGCTTGAGTGAAGGTCAAACCGGTTTGTGTTACGGCGACTCCCTTAAAGAATAGTTGGCCGGTTGTAGCATCGGGCAGCTCGGTTACCGTGTAGACTATGCCACCAGGACCTTGCTGGTCATCGACAAAATTCAACAAATCAGGAGTAATAACTACCTCGCCGCCGCTGGAACCAGCAGTCAAGGGCTTATTAGCTTCCACTCGCGGAGGGTTAAAAATCGCAGTTGGAGTTTGAGTGGGAGTTTGAGTGGGAGTTTGAGTGGGAGTTTGAGTGGGAGTTTGAGTTTGAGGATCAACTCCTAAAAAGTCGCTAGCATCGATCTGCGTTGCGTTGACATTCGACAATCGCACCAGCGTCCTGTTATTGACCCGAATTTCAGTATTGGCCTCGACTTGTACAAAGCTCAAGCTGTTAAAGTTCAAGCCGCCAGCCAGCACAAACTTGTCTCCGCCGTCTTGGTAGTCAGTGATGACTGCACTTCCCCCAGACTGGTCACTCATGGCAAAAACGTCATTTCCCTCACCGCCGACACAGGTATGGTTGCCAGTACCGCCCATCAGCGTATCGTTGCCGTTGCCGCCCATCAGCGTATCGTCGCCGTTGCCGCCGCCGCTAACGCTGTCGTCGCCGTCGCCGCCGTCTGCCTTGTCATTGCCGTCGCCAGTAATGAGGGTATCCTTGCCGGCACCGCCCATCACGGTATCATCGCCAGCACCGCCGCTAACGCTGTCGTCCCCGTCGTCGCCTCCACACTGGTCGTTGCCGTCGCCGCCCATCACGGTATCGTCGCCGATGCCGCCGCTAACGCTGTCGTCCCCGTCGTCGCCGCTAACGTTGTCGCTGCCGGCACCGCCGATCACGGTATCGTTACCGGTGCCGCCGCTAACGCTGTCGTCCCCGTCGTCGCCGCTAACGTTGTCGCTGTCGGCACCGCCGATCACGGTATCGTTACCGGTGCCGCCGCTAACGTTGTCGTTGCCGTCGTCGCCGCTAACGTTGTCGCTGCCGGCACCGCCGCTAACGGTATCGTTATCTTTGCCGCCGTTAACGTTGTCGTTGCCGTCGCCGCCCTTAACGTTGTCGTTGCCCCGATCGCCCCTGACGTTATCGTTGCCTTCGCCGCCCTCGCAATCGTCGTTACCTTTGCCGCCATAGACGGTATCGCTGCCGGCGCCGCCGTCAACCTTATCATCTCCTTCGTTGCCGTGGGCCCAGTCATCGCCGTCATCGCCTTCGCAGGTGTCGTTGCCGGTACCGCCCATCAGGGTATCGTTATCTTTACCGCCGTTAAGCTTGTCGTTGCCTTTGCCGCCCTTAACGTTGTCTTTATCGCGATCGCCTCTTATTTCATCGTCGTCATCACCGCCCTCGCAATCATCGTCATCTTTACCCGCGAACATTTTATTTTTTTTGTCACGGTTTCCTTTGATTTTGTCTTTGCCTTTTTTGCCGTATATCTCCTCGTTAGCGCCGGTGGCGACAATTAAGTCATCGTTATCGCTACCAAAGACGGTTCGGCGGCGATCGATGCCGTTGCCATCATCTAAGTCATCGTCATCAGTACCTCCGAAGGTCTGGAAAGCGATGCCACTGTCATCATCGTCGTCGCCCGCACCTTCTTCGGGTACGGTGCCAAGCTCTCTTGCGATCGCTTCCTCAATCGCTTCCTCAGCGGAAATTTGAGGGGTGTTATTGTCTAGACCCCCGACAGGATTTTGTGTTTCATTGGGCTTGGGAAAAAGTGTTCCCGTTTCTAACAGTTCTTCTGCCATCGTTGATATTTCCCAAAAAATGGTAAGCTTCTTAGAATCAATTTATCAGCAAACAGGAGGCCGCCGAAGAAAAAAATCTAACTTCATGCTTTCGCCTGCTAGAGGAGCTGTTTTCCTCATCTTTACTATTATAGATGCCACTTAAACTGCAAGGGTTTTTTTCACTGTATTGCGAGTTTTATCTTCTGCCATTGCGAACCCAAATTAATTGAGCCGCCACTTACACCGTAAGCGCTGCGCCGAAGCGCCGAGCTGTTTAGATGTTCTCCGTAGTTTCTACAGTAAGCTGCGCCGAAGGGCTCTTGATTGTAGATTTTCTACGTAATTTCTACAGTGATATAGCTGATTTTAAACTCGCAACTTACAACTCCCAAATAACTACCCAAAACGTGTATCACCAAAATTTTACCCTTGCTTTTGTTGCGAGCTCGGCTGAGTGCATTGAATTTTTCTAACACTCCCAGCTTTGACAAATCCTTCCCTGACTTAGGATTTGAATCTCTTGACTAAACGACGGCACGCTCCTAATTTTAGTTCCCGATGAGTAATTAGAAATTTAGATAATTCGCCCGGGTAAATATTTGTTCTAATTTTTGGTTGCACCATTTTCTCTCGATTCGAGGAAACCTCGCGAACTGAGAAAAAAATTTTTTTTCGGATCAATACTAATAGTTAGGTTAAAAAATATCTATCTCAAGACAGATTGCCAAATTTGTCAACAAGTAGTAAATAGCAGAAGTCGTTTTTGGTGCAAGTTCCAAGCTCGATCGGCATTTTGAGCGGGAATGACCACGGCGAGGCTGCGAAACCCTATTGTTTTGTAGAGGCTTCGCTACCAAATCAAATAATTCTCCGAGAAACCGGCCTGATGAGGCGTAATCCTCTAGATGCCAAAAATGATGGTTGCTTGAGAGTACCGGAATAATTTGATTGCCGTTGTATTGTTGAGAGTTCTTGGCTGCTTACGTTTATTTTTGATGCTTAACTTTAACTAGATTAAGAGAGTTAAATAAAAAGTTTTCTATATCATAAAAGGGGTAAATTAGCAATAAGTTATTAGCAATTATCGACGGTCAAGTATCGATTACCGATCGCCACTGAGGTCTTAAGGATGAGGGCGGAGGGCTTACGGATGAGAACCCAGGGCTGACCAATTAATTAATTGACACAAAATCAAGATTACACATGGGGGGTTGGTGGTAGAGGATAAGCGGTAAAGACCGCTTGACTGATAGCCAAAAAAAATAAAATACTCAACTTTGCCTGCGATATTGCCCTGAAACCGGTTGGGGTGAGCCGAAGTAATTTTAATAAGAACTAGAGATCCGCCTGGTAAAGTGCCTCCAATTTAACTTTACTCAGCAATGAGAAACTCAAGTTCACGACGAATCTAAAGGGGTCTGCGGTAGAGGTGCAAAATGTTAAAGATAGGAAGATTGGAGAAAATTCGGCTTTCACCGAGCCACAGGGCAATCAAAACTAATAAACTGTTATTAAAGTACAACTTTTATATTCTCAAAGTGTTTGAACAAATATATATGACCCTAGCGATCGCCCGATCGGGGGAAGCGCATTCAGAAACTTTGATAGAAAGAGTAAAAAATATGTTGCCGAGTGCTATTGCTAGCCACAAAAACGCAGGCAAATTCAGAATTAAGGCGGGAGGGCGCTAAATCCGTGAGCCAGGAATTTCAACTCTCAGTCACCCCTGTTGGGGACGACGAATATCTAGTGCGGACAGAAAGGGTTGCACCCGGTGTACCCTTAGCCGAACAACAAGTCCGCTGGCCGATCGACGAATGGCTTGCACTGTCTGCTCAACTGATGAACGACCCGCTGGTGGGCTTGCTCCAGGGAAAAGTAGTACAGGGAAGCAATTTGGCTGGTCGCGGCCTCTCCCGTTCGGGAAACAACTCAGCGCCCAATTTAGTAGCCCTGGGGCAACAATTATACAGCGGGCTGTTTCAAGGAAACTTGCGCGATAGCTGGACTTGCGCTCAAGGCATCGCCCAGCACCGCCGAGAAGTGCTGCAACTGCGACTCGGACTCAAAGGCCGGCGCTTGCCGCGGCTGCCGTGGGAAGTTCTGCACGCCGGCGATCGCCCTTTGGCAACCGGCACCGATGTCGTGTTTTCTCGCTACCAACCAGGTACAAGTTTGTTCAAACAAACCCGGATAGTGCCTAGTAGCGGGCCACTAAAAATTTTAATGGCGATCGCCTCTCCGAGCGATCGAGACAGCTTGCAGCTCAAGCGAGAAGTGCTCCACCTGCAACAAGAACTCCAAAACCGCAGCGCTAATCCTCTCAAAAACAGCCCGCATTCTCCGGAAATTCAACTGACTATTCTCGAACAGCCCGATCGAGAACAACTTACCCAAGCCCTAGAACAAGGGCACTACCAAGTCCTGCACTACGCAGGCCACAGCAACTTAGGTTCCAGAGGTGGCGAACTCTACCTAGTCAGCAGCCGCACCGGCTTAACCGAAACCTTGAGTGGCGACGACTTAGCTGGATTGCTTGTTAACAACGGTATTCAGATGGCCGTGTTCAACTCCTGCCGCGGCGCCTACGGCGATCCCTCAGACCTCGCGGACGACAGCCCGGAACGGAACTTAACCGAAGCTCTAGTGAAGCGGGGCATTCCGGCAGTGCTAGCAATGGCAGAAAGCATCCCCGACGATGTAGCCCTAACTCTGACGCGGTTGTTTTACCGCAACCTCAATCAAGGCTATCCAGTCGATCTGAGCCTGAGCCGGGCTAGAGCTGGGCTAATTTCTGCCTACGGTTCTCACCAGCTATACTGGGCTTTGCCCATTCTCTACCAGCACCCGGACTTTGACGGCTATCTGATCGGTGGCCCAGCCCACAGCGCGACATCGGGGTCTCGGGTGCAAATAATCGCGTCGGGAACGCCACCCGCTCTGGCGGGTACAGAATGGAGTGCGCCACCTTCACTCTCGGCGATCGCCCAATACCCCCCAATCCCAGCCAATCGATCGCATGAGTCAGACAGTTCTGACGGCGAAGTCTGGGAATATTTTCCCGACCAATTAAAAGATCGCAGGGATTGGGTTCACCAGAACGATCGATTCGATGCCACTAATTCACCGAACTCACCGACGGCTTCGCCGTCCTCTATTCCTAATTCTGAGTCTTCGGCGATCCAAGCAACTCGCGCCGCTGCACCGACTCAGAAACCGTTAAAAAAACCGGGGTTGAAAACATCTGTCGCCCTAATGCTTTGCTTATTGCCCGTTGCTTTGAGTGCTGGCTTTTTTGGGTGGCGCTACTCGCACCAGCGAGACACGAAACCTGAAGAGTTACTACCGGCGGTACGGACTCCCCTGTCGCAAAATTACCTGCAACAACGTCACTAAAAGCGATCGCCCACTGCTATGCGGAATTTACACCCTCTTGGTCTGGCTCCAAACTGGGTGGGGTTTTTGCTGGCCGTTCGCGATCGGCTGCCGGTGGAAAAGCGCTCAAAAGTATGCTGCTCGATCGAATCTCGGACTTACCTTCAGCAAGCCGGTTTTTACCGAAAATAAGCAGCAGCGCAACCAAGCATTTAGGAAGAAACCGGGTTTCTCGTCGAGAGAGTAAGTCCGGGACTGCTTGATATAGAATTCGTCAGTCGATTGTAGATTTTCGACTTCGGCTTGAGCCCGGAGTCGAAGGATTTGAGATTTTAGATTTACTCCACAGATGAATCTGGAAGCTTGAACAAGAGTCTAAAATTTTGATCTCTCCACGACAGGAGTCGGTGGCTTATATGCGTTTTTGGGCGGGCTGATTCGGCAGCAGCAGCATTCGTCATTCCGCACAAGACCATAAAAGCCAGAGTTGCAACAATTAAGAACGTCCTCACCGTCAGTGCGGTTGGTATATTTCACAATAATTAACTATGGAAGCGGCTGTGAGTTTGACGCGCCCCTCCAGTTGGTGGATAAATTTTGAGAGTCTGGCAATTTACAGGCCCCGAGTGGAAAGCAATACATTTCCATCGAAACTCCATGTCGGGAACCGCTGATAATTTGTAGTGCATCAAACATTTAAGCGGTTGTGCATTTAACGCGGTCTTTTTCAATTCCCCTGTGGAAATAACCTCAAGTTCTCTGGCTTGTGGCCGTAGGAGGAAGATTTTCCCGAGTTCCCCCTAGACATCTACTGATTCGTGGCGAAGTGTTAAGAGTCGCGAAGCAATCTCGCCCGATCAAAACTATTCCCCTCTTAGTGGCTGCCGGATGTTTCTGCGGCCGCGCCCATTGAGTCGGGTTTTAGCTTAAACCCGTTCACCGAAGAGGTGAAATTTCCTTCAATTTTTACCGGATTGCCTTCCCCAGACTGCGTTCTGTGCAAGTTATATGCCCAACACCTTAATAGAAGATTGCTCGTTGGTATTTGGGGTTTTGAGGGGATTTCCCGCTCGAAAAATAGGGTTTATACTATTTTGGATTTTAGATTTTAGATTTTAGATTGAAGAATTGGGAATGACTTATTCCATAAGGGTTTGGAGTACGGGCCTACAGTTGGATTCTTTTTGTAAAGTGATTTTGCAAGTAGCTGGCAGGGACATCGAGAACAAGTGCTGCCTCCCCTTGTTGAGGTAAAAGTTAACCCCGGCCGGTAAATGCTGTCGGCAGATTTGCAGCGGCCGCGCTCTAGGTATTTCGATTCATGGCTATCTTGTTTTTACCTTGACCGCAGACTCGATCGGGGATTGGTGAATGCAGGGAACAGACTTTACTGTAACAAAGTAAAGCATTTAATTTGCGACAATAATTCCCCGCGCGATCGCTCCGAGGCTTACACAAGCATTTGGGCCGCGAGGAGCAAATTGATCGCCCTTCGAGCATCCTTACTTGCACCCCCGGTCTTGAGGCGGCAAAAATTTATCCAGAATCTTAATATTCAGAATTCTTAGTATTGACAGTGAAACAAAGTTAATCTAATGTGTTGTAATTGATATAAGTAAAGTCCAATAAGCGAGGTACGGTCAATGGCAGAAACAGCTACAGCACCCTTAACAGGAAAAGGTCTGCTTCAAAAAATCAAAGGCAGTGATTTGCCGCGCAGAGAACTTGCAAAGCTTTGCGGCTACTTCACTGTCAGCAAAAGTGGAGAAACCCGGATTAATCTGGCTGAGTTTTACGATGCAGTGTTAGCTGCTAAGGGCATTGAGCTAGAGAAGTCGAAAGCAGACGGACGCGGGCGAGAAGCGAGTTATCGAGCTAGCGTTCACAAGAATGGTTCGATCGTGATCGGGGCAAATTATACCCAAGAAATGGGATTAAAGCCGGGAGACGAGTTTGAAATTAAGCTCGGATACAAGCACATTCGCTTGATTCAGATCGATGTGGACAGACCGGATGTGGAATTGGATGATGAAGAGGAGGATACAGAAGAATAGAGGCGATCGCGAGGCAGTCAGCCGATAGCAAGGCGACTGGATTTGGCATTCGCTACACGAGTATTTGCGCGCCACCCTTCGATGGAACTGATGAGCTGTCTTGACTATTTCTATTTTCTCTTGTCCCGCAAAGACTACAGTGCCTCTGAACTTCGCAAAAAGGGGCAAGAGAAAGGTTTTGGCAATGAGGAAATATTGGAGGCGATCGCGCAAATTCAAGACCGCGGCTATCAGTCCGACACTCGCTTGGTGGCAAACTCGATCGCCTCTGCAGCAGGCAAATACGGGAAGTCTGCCATCAAGCGCAAGTGCCTGCAAAAAGGAATTACCAACGATTTGTTCGAGCAAGTCTGGGAAGAAGAAATTGCCGAAAATCAGGACTCCGAAGCAGAAAAACTGGCCGAATTAAAAGCCAAAGTCATGCGGAAATACAAGATCGATACTTGGGGTAAAGCAGATCCGAAAACCAAGGGCAAAGTCTTGAATTACCTGCAATACAGGGGCTTTAATGCCTTTGAAATTTGGCGGCAGTGGCAAACAGAAGAAGATGACGAGTAAATAGTAGGGCCACGCAAATAGGTGCGGCCCAGATAGGCAAGCACAACTACACTGCTGCCGACGGGGCTAAAGTGTAAGTTCTGAGTTTTTGTAAATGTATGTCAATCCTCAGCGTTGACTAAATAAGATTCGTACATCTGCCGGTGTCTGGCTAAAAGCTCGAGATATTTCTCGTTGATTTTGGCCAGCATCCATTTTTCTTGAAAAATGGCGGCGGATTCTGCTTTCACCGGATCTGCTTGTAGGGGCAAAATATCTTTTCGAGCTGCGGTTTGCTCTGCAACAGACTTCAGCTTCTGAGGGTTTTGCTGGTATTTTCGACCGCTTTTGTGGTTGGCGTAGCGACGCGATCGAGTATACCCCATCTGCAAGAACTTGCGGGCCATGTCGGCTCCCACAAAATCTTCGCGATCGAGATACTCTAAAAACAAGGAGTAAATTTTGCTGCTGGACTCCCTGGCAATTTCAGGAGTCTTAAATCTCCAGAAAGGCAGAATTTCTCCTTTGTAGGGTTCCACCAACAGCACTCCCTGTTCTCCTTTCCCTACGCGATAAAGTTCCGGGTGCTGTCGAAAGTCGATGTTCTTAAAATCCAAAGAGTAGTCGAACTGCTTCATTGGGCATTTTCTGTTCTATCTGGAACTATAGAAGCCCGGGGTTTACCTTCGTCTGGTTGGGTATAAACCCAGGCCCAAGCAATGAAGACAGCTTGAAAAGGCAGCCTGAACCAATACAGTAATTGGTTGTGGGGAATCCCTTCTATCGGAATATTGTTGACGGCTTGATTGATATTAGCTGGAAACACGGCAATAAACAAGGCAATTAATCCCCATGCCGCCGCCCTGCTGACAGGAGGAACTAACAGCCCAATGCCACCCAAAATCTCGAAAAAACCGCTGATATAAACCAAGGCTTCTGGGTAAGGAAGCTGGGGCGGCACGATTCGGATAAAAGGTGTCGGCACTGCAAAGTGCAGCACGCCTACAATACTCATAGCTACTGCGAGGATAACTCGCCAAATTTCTTTTTGACTTTTCATGGGCAATGGGTAATTAATAATTGTTAAATTGCTGCGATAAGGCTTGCCAAAATTCGCTCTCTGGGGTCTAGAGGCCCATAAAACTGACATCCAAAAATTCCAGCTTTCCGGGTTTGGCTGCTCTTGCTGGTGGCTGTAACGATTTTATTGCGTAGAAAAACCAGGTTTCTGGGTAACTCCCAGACAAGTTTTCACAGCCCCAAACTGGAGGTAGCGAGAACTGGAATCGAAGGTCTGGGCGTTGACTGCCAAAAACAGATAGCGCGCATTTTGATAACAAGATTTTAATGTCTAGTTCCCTGCTGCTGTCTCTATCTTCGGGTAGTAAAACAGGATTTTTGTTCCGGCTCTGGCTGCGTTAGTGGTCAAACCAGCGGGGGATTTTCTCGATTGACAAATGGGCCACAGCCTAACATTAAATAAATCATCGCGGGAATTGATGAGTGCGATTACTGTTAATTTTGACCTTGCCTTGCAGGCGATTTCCTACCCTTCACCGAAGGCACGCGCATTCGGGATAGCTTCGCTCGCGCGTACCTGGATTAGACTAAATAATGCGAGTAATTTGTCAATAACTTTTAGAATTATTTAAGATTGGCGCTTTGAGAATTATTGGGAGAGGCAATTCCAGAACGCTTTGTAATTAAAATTACCCTCTAAAGTAAGGGTTTTGTCAACTTCCCACAGATGTTATAATGAATGAAATTATTGAATTCGCTAAAAAGCCGATCGTCGTAGCAACTCCCCAACCATCCTGCTGGAATTCAAAATAGTCACCAACGGCAGGAACTTTTTAGCCACCACATTATTCAAAAAGATTGAGCCTCCAAGCGCTGTGTCATTTTTATCTACACGCAATCAATCACCGACGACCATGAACACCTCAATAAACACGTCTAAATTTGGCATAAACCGGATGCTGCGACAATCGCTGTTGCTTGGCATCTTTTCTGCTGCAGCTTTAGCTAGCGGATGGGCGCCCGGTTTGTACACACAATCCCCAAACCTCGTTTTCGGAGCAGCAGCCCAAGCTCAAGAAATTAGCAGCGAAGAAATTACTAGCTACGCTCGCGCTGTGTTGGCAATAGAACCCAGACGGGTGGAAGCTTATAACGAAATTAAAAGAATGGCTGGAGGCTCGGTTCCCAGAGTAGTGTGCAACGAAACTCAGGAAATTAATAGACTGTCTGGAAATTTTCGTGGCATCGCAGTGAATTACTGCCAACAAGCTAAAAAAGCTATCGAAACCTATGGTTTGACAGTTAGTCGCTTCAACCAGCTTACTTTGCTCCAGCAAGCGGACCCGGCAGTCAAACAGCGAATTCAAGCCGAGCTCCTGCGACTGCAACAAGCGGGCAATCAATAAGCTTGATGGTTTGAGTCTTTCTTCCTCTCCCGTTCTATTAGACTTCTCCATAAAAGCTTGTTAAGGGCAGGCAGGATGCCTAACCGCTACCTCCCCCCAACAATATATTGGAGATTTAAATTGTTCGAGTTCCTAGACGGTAGGCAAAATTTTTTGAAAAAAAAGCGATCGTCTGCGCTCCAGTGCTTGACAAAATAACATAAATTTGGTAATAAGACCAGAACGGGAGCGGTTAGAGAGATGAATATTTTTCAACTTGCTGTAAATCGGAATGAGATATAGCGATCGCCAACACGATTAAGACGTTTTTAATTTATGAAACATGAGCTGAAGATTGGAACTTCAGTCTTCCTTATTCCTTCGGCTATAAAAAAGATATTCCTCAAAAACTCAAGTTCAAGTGAATTGCTCTGAGGAATAGAATATAAAAATGCTAACCTTCACAAAACATTTACCTGCAAATCCCGATGCTATTGTCAGCTTTACTTTACAAATGACATCGGACGATCGCACTCGCAGCCGTCACCGATTCGAGACGGAGACGGGGGAAAAGCTGCACCTGAGTTTGCCCAGAGGTACGGTACTGCGCGATCGAGATTTATTGCAGTCGGAAGACGGTAGCTGTTTGGTACTGGTAAGTGCAAAACCCGAATCGGTGCTAACAGCGCGGGCATCAAGTCCGCTGCTACTGATGCGGGCGGCTTATCATTTAGGAAACCGTCACGTAGCTTTAGAAATTGCCGATAATTATTTAAGACTTTCTCCCGACTCTGTGTTGCAGGGAATGCTCGAAAAAATGGGTTTGGAAGTAACAGAGGAAATTGTGCCGTTTCAGCCGGAAATGGGCGCTTACGGGCACAGCCATTAGATTTTAGATTTTAGATTTTAGATTTTAGATTTACTCCCACCCTGGAATCCGAGGGCTTATAACCAAATTAGTTTCGGTCATTCAAGAAAGAAGAAGTCAACAGTCAACAGTCAACAGTCAACAGTGAACAATCAACTTTTATGTTTGTTACAGCTAGCTTTTGCACCTGTAGGAGCTTATAGTTATTCTGAGGGAATCGAAAGCCTGGTAGAAACCGGTGCGATCGACAGCGAGATTACTTTGAGAAATTGGTTAGAAAATTCGCTGCAATTCGGGGCTGTTCGAGTAGAAGCCGCTGTGGTGGTAAGGGCTTTGAGGGCGGCAAAGATAGGGGATTTGACGGCTTTGAATTACTGGAATGCTTGGGCGACTGCTACTAAGGAAACAGAAGAGTTGCGCTTGCAAAGTTGGCAAATGGGGCGGACTTTGGTCAGGTTGCTGCTGGATTTGCGTGAAGCGAAGCTATCCCGCAGGGAATCGCCCGTTGCTTCTGAGTTAACCACAATTGTAAAAGAATTTGTGGAATCTGGCAGCAATCAGTGCAATTTTGCGATCGGCTTTGGTATTGCCGCCGCAAGTTGGCAGATTGAAGAAGAAGCGGCCGTGTTAGGATATTTGTACAGTTGGGCTGCCAATTTGGCGAGTGCGGGCGTGAAACTGATTCCCCTCGGTCAAACAGCCGGTCAACAGTTATTGTTAGATTTGCAGTCTCAAATTAGCTGCACGGCGCAAGAAGTTTTACACTTAGAAGATGATGACCTGGGTAGTTGCAGTTGGGGTTTAGCCCTAGCTAGTATGGCGCATGAAACTCAGTACACTCGGTTATTTCGGAGTTGAAAATCAGAAAATCTAAAATCTAAAATCGTTATGGGTGCTTTTCGTGTAGGAATTGCTGGGCCGGTTGGTTCGGGAAAAACTGCTTTACTTGATGCTTTGTGCAAGGCGCTGCGGCAGCAATACCAGATTGCGGTTGTTACTAATGATATCTATACTCAGGAAGATGCCCAGTTTTTGGTTCGGAGTCAAGCTTTGGAGAGCGAGCGCATTTTGGGCGTAGAAACGGGAGGCTGTCCCCACACAGCCATCCGCGAAGATGCTTCCATTAACTTAGTAGCTATAGAAGAGTTAGAGCACAAATTCACTGATTTAGATTTAGTCTTTGTAGAAAGCGGCGGCGATAACTTGGCGGCAACTTTTAGCCCGGAGTTGGTGGATTTGACAATTTACGTAATCGATGTGGCTGCGGGCGATAAAATTCCGCGCAAAGGCGGGCCGGGAATTACTAAGTCGGATTTATTAGTAATTAATAAAACAGACCTCGCACCTTATGTAGGAGCAGATTTAGGCGTGATGGAACGGGATACGAAAAAAATGCGAGGCGATAAACCTTTTGTTTTTACTAACTTGAAGACCAAAGAAGGATTAGAATCAGTAGTTAAATTCATCCACTCCCATATCGCGTAAAACCTCAGCCTTCATCTGCCTTCATCTGCGTTCATCTGCCTTCATCTGCGGTTAAAACCCCTAAAAAATATCACCTCACCACCAATTCTTTGACCAAATTAGCCAAACGTTCTGTACTGTCTCTGACTGCTAATTGAGCAGCAGCTTTAGACATTTTTTCCAAATAGTCGGAATCTCTTAACAAATACAACACTTTGCTTTGCAACACATCTGCTGTCAGTTCGCTTTGACGGAATACCACGGCGGCGCCGGCTTTAGCAAATACTTCCGCATTAAATCTTTGGTGGTCGTCAGCGGCGTGAGGAAAAGGAATTAAAATAGAAGGTAGTCCCGTCACTGCTAATTCTGTCAGAGCACTCGCGCCCGATCGACTAATTGCTAAATTTGCTCGCTGCAACAAACTCGCCACATTGTCGTAAAATGGCATCGACAAATATTGCTCGTGTTTCAAACTTTCAGCATCCGGGTCATTATTTCCGGTGAGGTGAACCACCCAAGCACCGGCATCAAACCAAGCCGGAGCACACTGGCGCACTAACTTATTGACTGCGACAGCACCTTGAGAGCCGCCCATGACTAAAATTACAGGTACACTGTCAGGAATTGGCAAATTTAGAGGTTGGCGGGCGAGGAATTGCGATCGCACCGGTGTACCAGCAACCACGGTTTTGGCGCGGGGTAAATGCTGGGCTGCTGCTTCAAATCCGATCGCCACAGCAGTGCACAAAGGACTAAACCAGCGCGTCACCTTCCCGGGAATTGCATTAGATTCGTGGAGAATTACCGGCAAACCCAAAGAACGGGCCGCTAGAATTGCCGGTGCTGCGATGTAACCGCCGGTAGTAAAGACTCCCTGAAAATTTCCCGCTTTGAGCAACTTCCGCACCTGAAGGACCGATCCGGCGAGTCCGCCCAAAATTCGCAGTGTACCGAGCCCAAATCCCTGCTGAAAGCCTTCAACGGCGATCGTGTGGAGGGGGTAAAGGGATGAAACTAACTGGGTTTCCATGCGGTCTGGGACTCCTAGCCATTCGATCTCACAGTCGTTCAACTGCCCAGCGGTGGCGATCGCGGGAAATAAATGTCCACCAGTGCCGCTAGCTGCAACCAACAACCGGAGGGGGGCTTTTGTCAAGGTATTTGTTTCTTTTTTTACAAGTACAAGTTCCACAGGTCGATCAATTTTATATTTGAGGTTTTAGATTATTATGCTTATTATTCCGGCAGTTTCAGCCAATTTTGAATCAGCCATCTAAAATTAGATTGTGCCGTGTCCCTGCTTCCGTTGTCAGTTTTCGTTGCAGGCGAACAGTTGCCCAAGCTACGACCCCTGACAAATAACCAAATTATCATCTAATGCGTAATTTTTTGAATTTAGTGCCAAGTGCCTCTCAGTATTTTTCCAGCCGTCGGGACAAAAAACCCGATCGCGCGATCGTTTTTGGCTTTAACTGCGGGCAGTCGATCGCTCAAATGTTGTTATGTTTAACAGTGGTAAGTGCTGGCGTGCTGCATCCTAGTGCGGCAAGAGCGATCGGTGCGATCGCGGCGACTCCCCAAACGATCGCCCAAACCCCTGCAACTGCGCCTGCCCCACTCACAAAAGTGCTAACGCAAATTGACGCAGCGGCCAACCGGCGTGATGTCAAAGCAGTCATGGCATTTTACAGCCCGAGTTTCACTCATTCTGACGGCTTAAACAGCCAAAGCATGGAAAAAGCCCTCACCCAACTCTGGAATCGATATCCGAGTTTAAATTACCGCACCGAGATCAAATCTTGGAAAACCGAAGGTAGCGCAATTCTCGCAGAAACCATAACTACAATTGCCGGCACTCAAAAAAAGGATGGCAGAGAATTAACTCTCAAAGCTACCATCCGTTCCCAGCAGCGCTTTGAAGGTGAAAAAATAGTTAGTCAAGAGATTTTAGCAGAACAAACTCAGCTTAGTTCTGGGCAAAATCCTCCCACAATTCAAGTGAATTTTCCGGATCAAGTTAAGGTGGGCGAAGAGTACCATTTTGATGCCATTGTGCGAGAGCCGATCGGCGATGATATTTTAATAGGGACTGTTTTGGAGGAACCCATTACCGAAAAAACCTTTTTTAATCCCTCAGAAGTCGAGCTGGAGTTGCTAAATTCCGGGGGAATTTTTAAAGTAGGTAAAGCTCCGGCTACGCCCGAAAATCGGTGGGTTTCAGCAGTTTTGATGCGACAAGGCGGAATTGCAACAGTTAGTGTGCGATTGCGGGTTGTCAAATAATAAAATAGGTGTTATGGGCATAGGGCATGGGGCATGGGGCATGGGGCATGGGTAATGGGTGATTGGTGATTGGTGATTAGTAAGTTGTATAGCGGTTATTAGTCACACGAGGTACATATTTGAAGATAAAAAATCTCATTAAAGGAATTAAACATACCTCACTATAGCAATCCTAAATGAGTCGTAAATTTTTGACCCCACCCCAAACCTCCCCTTATCAAGGGGAGGGAGTAAGAAATTCACACATGATTTAGGATTGCTATATAGCGATAAAGGCTATAGCAAATAACAACTAACAAATAAAAAAACTAACAAATAACCAATGACGACAGTCAACAGTCAACAAACAGTCAACAGCCAACAGTCAACTAACAACTGACAAAAAATGATTTCTATCCAAAACCAAATTGTTTTCATTACAGGTGCGAGTAGCGGTATCGGAGCAGCCTGTGCCAAGCTATTCGCCAAAGGAGGAGCCAAACTAATTTTAGCAGCCCGCCGCCTTGAAAAGCTCGATCGACTGGCAAACGAACTTGTAGAAACAAAATCCATCGCATCGGCGAACGAGATTTATTTGCTAGAATTGGACGTGCGCGATCGCCCGCAAGTGGAATCGGCGATAACTGCGCTTCCCGATGCCTGGAAAAGCATCGATATTCTGATTAACAATGCGGGATTGAGCCGTGGTTTAGACAAACTGCACGAAGGCAACTTCCAAGATTGGGAAGAAATGATTGATACCAATGTTAAAGGCTTGCTTTACATGACTCGCGCGATCGTGCCGGGAATGGTAAACCGAGGTCGCGGCCACGTAGTGAATATCGGCTCCATAGCAGGCCGCCAAGCTTATCCGAAAGGTAATGTTTATTGCGCTTCCAAAGCAGCAGTGAGAGCTATTTCCGAAGGGTTGAAACAAGACCTTTTGGGAACACCCGTGCGCGTGACGGAAATAGAGCCGGGTTTGGTGGAAACAGAATTTAGCAATGTCCGGTTTCACGGCGATGCAGAAAAAGCCAAAAATGTCTATCAAGGATTGACACCGCTGACGGCGGACGATGTAGCCGATGTAGTGTATTTTTGCGCGACGCGAGCGCCCCACGTCAATATTAGCGAAGTCTTGCTAGTTCCGACAGATCAAGCTAGTGCAACTCTGGTTCACCGAAAAGAGTTGTGAGTTTTTAGTGGTAAGTGTCCGGATTGCGCTCGAATTCTCAGGAAGCTTAATTGGTAGATGCACCCTGATTAATTAACTCCCGACCAATTTTGGTTCGGGGTTTTTTTTGCGATCGCACGCCCTCGCAAAAAATTCTCCCATATTCTGCCAAAGTGTCCTGAAAGAGGTGCTGTGAGGCGGGAGATTAAATTAGTAGATGCACCCTGATTAATTAACTCCCGACCAATTTTGGCCGGGTTTTTTTTTGCGATCGCACGCCCTCGTCACAAATTATTGCAAATTCTGCCAAAGTGTCCTGAAAGAAGTGCTGTGAGACGGGAGACTAAATTAGTAGATGCACCCTGATTAAATAACTCCTGACCAATTTTGGTTTGGGGTTTTTTTTTGCGGTATCCAGGGTGATGCTGAAGAAAGTTTGAGGTTGTCCGGATTGGACCTCCAATTCTCAGGAAGCTTAATTGGTAGATGCACCCTGATTAAATAACTCCCGACCAATTTTGGTTTGGGGTTTTTTTTTGCGGTATCGACGGTGATGCTGAAAAAGTTTGAGGTTATCCGGATTGCGCTCGAATTCTCAGGAAGCTTAATTGGTAGATGCACCCTGATTAATTAACTCCCGACCAATTTTGGCCGGGTTTTTTTTTGCCGATCGCGCCCAAAACCACGAATTTTCGCAAATTTTCGCAAACTGTCCGGAACAGGTACACCTCAAACCGGAGACTAAATTAGTAGATGCACCCTGATTAATTAACTCCCGACCAATTTTGGCCGGGTTTTTTTTTGCCGATCGCAAGCTGAGCCACAAATTTCCGCAAAGTCTACCAAAGTGTCCTGAAAGAGGTGGTGTAAAGCCGGAGACTAAATTAGTAGATGCACCCTGATTAATTAACTCCCCACCAATTTTGGTTTGGGGTTTTTTTTTGCCGATCGCACGCCCTCGCCGCCAATGTTCGCAAATTCTGCCAAAGTGTCCTGAAAGAGGTGCTGTGAGGCGGGAGATTAAATTAGTAGATGCACCCTGATTAATAAACCCCAGCCAATTTTGGCCGGGGTTTTTTTTAGCTCAAAAGCTGCATTAACCAATTAGGCTAATTCGCCTCAAAAGACTGCACCTCAAGAACCGGGCCGATCATAGCAAAAGTCATCACATCCTTACGCACTTCACCTTTAACACTGACTTTCAAACCAGCTTTTTTCAAATCAGAAGGAGCATCCTTAAGTTCGTAAGTTTCCCCATCTTCGCCGACCAAAGCCCAAGTACCGGGACCCAATCCTTTGCGTTCAATTACACCTTTGACAGTAATACTCATGCCGATCGCACCTCTGTTTTAATTGCTAAACGTGCCAATCCAAAACACAGTAAAGCATTGACAATCAAGAATGTTTGTGATACCAAACCTGTACCCAATCCCCAGACTGCGGGCGACAGGAAAGCATTCACCGCTAAACTGCTGGCAAAACCGATCGAAATTGCGATCGCGATCCACTTCCACTGTTGATGTCCCAACAGCAAAGCAATCAAAATCCCAGGAATCAAAACGCTAGCAAAAAAGGGATTCAGCATACTGCTGCCATTAATTGCGCCGCCGAGTTCGGGAATAGAACTGCCCATCACCCGCATCGGCCACTGTGGCAAGTCAAATACAAACAAGTTGCGGAGGAAAAAGAACCCAGAACTGCCAGCCATCAAGCCGCCGGAAAAGCCCCAAGTCCACTGGAACGGAAAATAATTCCGCATAAAGAAAGCCAGCAGGTAAGAACCGAGCACCATTGCAATTTTAGGCAACAGGGCGACTGCACCGCCGTCAATCCAAAAGCGGGGGTTGAGATACCCGTTATCGCGCAGCCAGCGGAAGAAATCGCGGAAGTTGATTTGTCCGCGCTGGGCTAGCTGAACTGCAGCGGCGGCGTCTAGGTGTCCCGAACCAAAATGGTTTAACGGATCTTCAGTGACATTTCGCGAGGACTGCAAGAGTACGCTGCGAATTTCGTCTGGTTCTGTGATGCCGGAGGCCTTGACAAGGGCTGCAACGGCGGCAACGTGGGGAGAAGCCATGCTAGTGCCTTGGTAGCCTTCAAAGACTTCGGCGCCTGTTTCCGGGTCGATCGTACTTTGCAGGATCTTGCCCATTTCAGAACCGCCGGGGGCTGCAATGTCAACCCCAGCACCGAAATTGGAATAAGTGGCTTTTTCGTCGTCGGGGCCGAGGGCGGAAACGCCGATGACGTGGGGATAGCGGGCGGGATAGGAAGCGGAACTGTCGCCGGAGTTGCCGGCGGCTGCGATGATCACAACGCCTTTAGAGTGGGCGTAGTCGATCGCCTCTTCCATTAACTGACTTTCACCGCCGCCGCCTAAACTCATGTTGATGACATCTGCGCCGTTGTCAGCAGCAAATTTGATCGCTTCGGCGATGTCGGAAACCGTGCCGCCACCGCTGCCGCTTAACACTTTTAGCGGCATTAAAGCTGCTTCGTAGGCAATGCCTGCGACGCCGTAATTGTTGTTAGTTGATTGGGCGACTGTACCGGCGACGTGAGTGCCGTGGCCGTTGTCATCGTAGGCTTCGGCGCGATCGTTTACAAAGTCGTAGCCCGGTACAAATTTGGTTTCTTTTAAGTCAGCGACTGGAGTAATACCCGTGTCAATTATCGCTACTGTTGTGCCGCTGCCTTTGGTTTCGTTCCAGGCCGATTCTACATTGATGCTGCGGAGATTCCACTGCTTGGTATACATGGGGTCGTTGGGAATCTCGAAAGCGCTGTAGACGTAGTTCGGTTCAATGTATTCGGTATCTTTAGCCAAATTTGATTTTTTCAGGGCGTTTAGCAAAGTGCGATCGCCCTTAACTACATATACATTGTCGCCCGCTGAGAATTCGCTGTTGAGTTGCGGTGCGACTTGGTACTGTTGGGCGATCGCATTTACTTCTTTCGCAATCTCAGCAGCACCCAAATCTTCGCGGAAATCCAGCACAATCGAGTCGTAAGTGCCTTGAGTAGCAAGTCCTGGGAAATTAGAAATCGCCCAGCCGAGCCCGATTAAAAATAAGCACAGAAGGAAAAACTTTTTCATTGCCGATCGTCCGTTTAGGGAAGGCGTGTTCACCACAATAACCCAATTTTCACCGCCAGCGCCAGTTTTCCTTGCTGTGGCTTATGGATATCTCGCACGCGGGCGTTTGGTAGTTTTCGGCGGTGGCTGTTGCTCGAACAAAAATTGCTCTAATTTCTCGTTTAAATTGCAGAGCAAGTTGTAGGAGTTCAATTAATTGTATCATGAGAGAAGATGACCAACAGAACAAGCGAGTATTTTCAACAAGGGTATTGCATGGAAAGAGGTTTAATGTGGCTGCCGCTGCTGGCAATTTTTATTTCTCTGGCTTGGGCTGGATGGAACGAGTATCAAAAGCTTGAAGCCTATCGTGTCTGGGCCGAACAATTCGCTAAAGCCAAGTACGATATTTATGCTGTACTCGGTCAGCAAGAAGACAGTTTAACGTGGGGAAAACCTACTCGCAGCGGGCCGGTAAATTTGCAAACATTTTCTTTAAAAGACGTGGAGTCGCTGCGGTTGTTAGTCAACTCTCAGGCAGTTGATTTAGAGTCCCCGCCGAATTCGGGAAGTCCAATCGCCCTCGAATTTTTGTTGAAAGATGCTGCTGCAGTGCAGGTTCCTTTTACAGAAATTCTTCTAGCGACTAAATGGGGAAAATACTTGCAGCAAGAATTGCAGCGCTTTAGGTAAAAACCCTCTCCGGCGGGGCAGCGTATAGGGAGCATCTCAATGAAAGCAACCAACCTAGAAATTGGAGTTTTGAGGCAGGAGACAGGAGGCAGGAGGCAGGAGGAAACAGGAAGAAGGAAAGAGCCAGAAGAACTGTTTTTACAAATATGAGATGCTCCTAGCGTATAAGATGTTAACTCTGCTGCTTTAAGTTACAAAAGTCTGTAAAACTGGTAGTAGAAATAGAACTTACGCAACAAATCCTTTGAACTGCCATCTATAGGGTAAAGTACCCACAGATCACCCGGAGGACATGAGTTCTTGCAGTAAGTAGTAGGAGTAGTGTCCCCGTGCCTAGCCCGCTCGTGCTCCGTGCGTACCTTACAGTTAAAGTTATTGACCAGCGCGTCCTAAAACAGCTAAATTGCCAGCCCCCCAATCAGCGGAATGCAAACACAAGAATTTTTACAGCGCTATCAACAGGGAGAGCGCAACTTCGGTCACATTGACCTCAGCGGCGCTAGTTTAAGCGGTGTTAACCTGCGAGAAATAGACCTCACTGGTGCTAACTTGACCGGTGCTAATTTGAGCTGGTCTTTTTTGAGCAATGCCAAGTTGATAGGGGCTTGTTTGCGGCGCGCGGATCTCCGCAGTGCGGGGCTGGCTGGAGCGAATCTGAGCGGGGCAAATTTGAGCGGGGCAAATCTTGCTAAAGCGGATTTACGCCTTGCTTGTTTGGAAGCAGCAGAACTAAATTGGGCCGCGTTCCCCGAAGCGGATTTGGGCGGTGCTAATCTTCAAGGAGTTAAATCTGACCAAATTAATTTTGCCGGGGCTAAACTCGACGGCGCGAAGTTGATGGCGGCGGAATTGATGGAGGCGAATCTCAACCGCGCCAGTCTTGTTGGTGCTAATTTAACGGGCGCTAATTTGCGGGAAGCGCATTTAGTGGAAGCGAATTTGCGATCGGCAATTTTAATCGGTGTAAATTTGATTGAATCTGACTTAAATGGCGCTCAAATGCGATCGGCAAATCTGACGGGCGCTGACTTGCACCGAGCTATGCTGGCGGGGGCGGATTTGACTGAGGCGGTGCTGGATAACGCTGATTTGAGTCGAGCTAATCTGGCGGGTTCTTATTTATTGAAAGCGAGTTTTAAGAAGGCACTTTTGCTGCGAGCTAACCTGGAAGGAGTGTATTTGCTGCGGGCGGATTTGAGCGAAGCTAATTTACGCAGTGCAGATTTGCGGAAAGCTGATTTGAGCGGCGCTTATTTGATGGATGCGATGTTAGGTGAGGCGGATCTAAGAGAAGCTTGTTTGATTGAGTGCCGTTTGATTCGGACGAATGTGGAGGGTGCCCAGCTTACGGGTTGCTGCATTCAAAATTGGCAAGTTCAAGATGTCGATCTGTCGAGAGTTGACTGCAGTTATGTTTTTACTCAATTTGATTATATTGCGAAAGTGGCGGCAAATCGCTTTCCGGTCGATCGCGATTTTGAGTCGGGGGAATTGGGGCGTCAGCATCAAGAAGACAGTTCTATTGTGAAGGTGTCTTTTGCCCAATCTCCTAATTGGGAGGCTCTGGTATTTACGCTGCGTCGAGTGGAGTTGGAGAGCCGCGAACTTAAGTTGAACGTTCAATTTTTTGAGTCGGCGGGAGAACAAAGTTTACTGAGGTTGAGTGCGAACCGTTTGGTGAACGGCAAGATTTTAGGCGATCGCATTTTGGAGCTTTATCCAGATATGTTGGAAAAGGTTTTAGCCAAGGACGCTGAAATTTTGAGTTTGCTCGACTTGGCTATTCCTAGTAACAGTGTGGAGCCGACGGAGCCGAGTCACAAGGAAATATTGCTCAGAAGACAGGAAATCTACCAGCGGATGGTCCGCCAAATTTCGTTTATTTTGATGTCTCAGGCGCCGGATAAATTCTCCGAAAGCGTGCAGCGGCTGTTGGATTATTTGAAGCAGCAAGGTATCCCGACAGAGCAGATTCAAAAGAAAGTCATCAGTCAGGCGATCGTGCAGCGGGCAAAGCAAGATCCGGCTTTTCGGGAACAGTTGCTCAGGTGGGAGAAAACGGCGTCCGATCGCGTTCGTTGTTCAATGATGGGGGAAGCGGTGCGGTATGCAATTAGCCTTTTAATCGATGATTAACAGTTAATCGTTAACACTTGAAGCCGGCGACCGGCGAAGGCCCGGATTTGCTCATCGGCGTCGGAAACTGCCAGCGATCCTGCAGGGAGGCAAGCAATACCAAGTTTTTGGGGAACAGTTGCTCAAGTGGGAGAAAACGGCTTCGGATTGCGATCGTTGTTCGATGATGGGGGAAGCGGTGCGGTATGCGATCGGCCTTTTGTGGGAATAAATTGACATAGAAGTGAAAAGCCTGTATCACAGTGTAGACTTTTTATTTTTGAGGTAAAAGTTGATTAAGATTAGTTATGATTCCGAAATTAATGCTCTCTACATTAAATATATCTTTTATCGTAGCTTAAATATAGCTTTTGCATCATCACCAATATCTCGATACTGTTCGCTGCAACACGGTTGTTAGGCTGCGTGCTTTACCGTTTTGGCTGTCATTAATCCCCAAAACCAATTTATTTTATAGCGTTCTATATACACATCATTGTACCCAGCATCTTGTAGGATTCGCCTGCACTCTTGTTCGCCATAAGTCTTGAAGTGGGCGCGATCGAATCGACGGAGAAATATATCGAAAATACGGCACGTCCAATAGTCGTCACACCAATCTGTAATGACCAACTCCCCACCTGAACGAAGAACGCGGCGCATTTCTTGAAGTGCAGTCATAGGCTGATGAATGTAGTGAAACATATTGCATGAAATCACGACATCAAACTGTTCATCCTCGAAAGGGAGCTTTTGGGCCCATCCCTCAGACAATTCAATGGTTGCCGGAAGTCTCTGTCGAGCAACTTGCAACATTTCTGGCACTGGATCGACACCAAACAATCGAGATTGTGGGTAAGTCAATGCAAGCTGCTGAAGAAGTATACCTGTACCGCAACCGACATCTAGCACCCGATCGGTCGGTTGTAGTGTAAATCGGTTGAGTGTTTCTTGGGTCGTCGCTTGAATGTAGAACGACCATTTGACATCATAATCAGAAGCTAAACGCGAGTATTCTTGAACAACTGGATGGTTCTTGTGCAGATGGTTATCAGACATAGCATTGAGTTATTTGGCCACTATTAGCTGTTAGGTTCAAATGACTGACTGTATCATTGTTTCTTCTCATCGCAATTAATTTTAACTTCTATGTCTAATGGATTAGTTCCGTTTACCAGTGTTGGCTCCTGAGTCGGCGATCGGCTAAGGCGCGGATTTGCTCGTCGGCGTCGGAAACTGCAAGTGATAGTGCATTACTCCCAAGCAATACCCGGTGTTTCGGGAACAGTTGCTCACGTGGGAGAAAACGCCGTCCGATCGCGTTGGTTGTTCGATGATGGGGGAAGCGGTGCGGTTTGCGATCAACCTTTTGTGGGAATGAATAGACTAAGATGGAGATATAAAAGACTTAAGGTAGCTATCAAGACAATCTGGCGTATCAGCATATTGAGATAAGTCAGAAATAATGTTGCTTTCTGATAAAGATAGAACAACCTTGAATTTTCGAGTGAAATAAGGGTAGTTACCTTTGTTAGCTTCATGCTTAAGCTTTTCGAGAAATTTCCGCAGAAATTCAATCTCAAATTTACCTCGGAAGCTTTTTTGCCTTGTACTACTTCGTAACTCGGTTAGCCTTGCATCTAGTTCTTCTTGAGAGATGGCAATTGCACCCGGAAACATCCTATACAACTCATCAATTACATACTTTTGTGTGATTTGGTTCAAGTCAATCTTTACAAAACGCGACACACTTATACCTGAGATCTTGAGTGGACTAGACTTATCTCTTTGGCACGCAATCCAAGTATTTAGCAATTCAACAGCATTATGGAACTCCTCTTGCAATTTTATATACAAAGAAACACATCTTTCAAAATTTTCATCCGACTCCATCAGCTTAAATTCGCTTCTCAAAACCTCAGAAAAACACTGAACTGAGGTGTAGAAGTTTTCTATCGAGTAGCATGGAGTTTCATATATTTCGTTTAAGCCTATCTCACGAATCGATTTATCAAAGTCTCTATCTATAAAATAAGCTGCTCTAACATTTGCATAATACTTTCTGGATGAAAGCATTTTGTGGATTCCTAAAACTCCATCTTTGCCACTACAAGTCAAATAAAAATCCTTTTCAGGTTTTATAATATTTTTGATCCTGACTCCATAATATTTACTGTCTTCTCCTTCAAAAAAGCAATATAGCGCCGATGGATATTGTTTGTATAATCTAGTAAATTCAGCAAATACAACTACCGCCTTATCTCGGGATGCCCTTAAAGTGTTTACAGACGACATTTATTTATTTCTCTATCACAAATGTATCTAGATCGTTAGCATTTAAATCTAGTTCGTTATCGAAGATGAATGGAGAATGAGTAGCAGCTAAGAGTAATTTACATTTACCTGACTTCAAAATATGTGGAAGTAAAAGCTTTTGCCACTCTATAGAAAGCGATAACTCTGGTTCATCAAACAGCAAAATAAAGTCTCCGGAAGACTCTAAATAAATTCTGGAAAACAAAGATATAATTTGCTTTTCACCAGAAGAAAGATTTTTAATATCAATCTGGTTATTATTGCGAGTTTGTATTATTGATATCTCTACATTAGCCTCATCATAAACAATGCGTTTTTTGTTCAAATACTCATTACATATTGTAGCAAACTGATTGATAGAATCATCCTTCTCTTTTTGCTGCTCATATAAACCAACCAATTTTGATAAAAAATAGACTAATTGCTCATATTTACCAGAGTTTATTTCTTTTGAACTCACCAGTTTCTCAATTTTACTTCGGTCAGAAATTGATATATTATTTTCACCAACACGGCTTAGAACTATATTTAAAGTCTCTGGTTGAATGCTGTCTCTCATTTCTTGAGTAATCGCAATACCCTCTACAAACTGAGTTAAAATTTCACCCGTCACTTTTGAAAATAAATTGAGTGCTGAGTTTTTAATTGTTGTTTTAATTTTGTCAAATCTATCAATTACATCATTCATTCCAAATTGGATCAGCTTATCTTCTCCTTCCCCAAGGCTTAATCGATCAACTCTCTCATCTTCGTATCCTAAATTTTTTAAATCTTCTTCGATTCTTCTATAGGTTGGAAAATATAAAACTGACTCGTTCAAGTTTTCTTGAATAGTGGTTATATTTTTAGAAATTTCACTTTTTTGCTCTATTTTTTTCTCATCTCTAACTCTTAAATTCACTTCTCTCAGCAAGCTGTTCAAATATTTAGGTGGAATAGATATTCTATATCTATCTATTAATTCAAATATGCGTCTCCGAACCGATTCAGAGGATGAACTTTTCCTGAGTTCTCTCTGCAACAGATCTATTTCTCGAATATGTAAATGGCGTTTAAGAAAAGACAAAGTATCAAAAATATCAGGCTCATACCACAAATTTAAGTCACTTTTCTTAATTTCAACACTAGCGCCTGAGGTAAACTCAAGAACTACTGACTCAAACTCCACGGTACTTAATTTATCAAATTTACAGGAGATTGAATAGTAAAGTGTATTGAGAATGGTAGTTTTCCCCGAACCATTTTCTGCAATCAGAATTACTGCTTCTTTATCAAAAGGTATCGCCACATCCTTAAAGCCAAATAAGCCGTTAATTGCAAATGACTTTAACTGGCTGGAGTTGGGGTGTTCACCTAGTTGCATAGTTAAGTTGTCCAGCTTGTGAACTTTTATCCATCATAGTCAACAATTAGAAACACAACATCTGCATAACTGTTTATTACACTGCAACTGCGGTCTAGTACGCGATTATAGCGTATGAAACCGCAATTGTTTCTGTTTACCAGTCTTGGCTGCGGAGCCGGCGATCGGCTAAGGCGCGGATTTGCTCGTCGGCGTCGGAAACTGCCAGCGATCGCAACAAAGGCACAACTCCCGGATTTTCGGGATAATGTTCGATAATCGCTTCGAGTGCTGTAAACCTGGGATTATAAGGAAAAGAACCGTTTTGATTGTCAACATCGCTCAAAGCTCGATCGCGCAAAAACTCAAACATTCCCGGCTCGTCTTTCCATCCCCGCATTAACTCTACCAGGGCCATCGCCCGCACCTGCGAATCTTCATCTTTTTGAGCTCTACTTTTGACCCACTCGAAAGTTTGAGACTGATTTGTCCACCCGCGCGCTAACTTTTGCAAAGCCATTTGCCTGACAGCCGGACTCTCATCGCCCTCTGCTTTAGCCTCCAGCAGCATCCAAGTTTCAGGATTGTCTGGCCAGTTGTAAGCGAGTTCAAGCACCGCCGCTTGCCGCACCAGCGCTTCCCCAGAATCGAGCTCAATTTTCAGCCAAGGCAAGGTTTCTGGGTGGTCTGGCCAGCGCCGCACGATCGCCCGTACCAGCACGCTCAGCAGGTGAGAATCATGCTCACACTCTACCCGGCTTTTGAGGAAAGGCAGTGTCTCGCCGCGGTGAGACCAGCGTTTTGCGATCTCTTCCACGGCAGTTTCTCGGACGTTGAGGTGTCTGTCTGACTCGGCGAGATTTTGCAACCAAGCAAAGACTTCGAGACTGGCTGACCCCAGTGCGGCGACAGCTTCCACTACTACTTGCCGCACAGTCCAGTAATCCTCGGAATCAGCTATTTTTTGCAGCAGGGGCAGGGTTTCTGGGTGGTCGGGCCAACCTGCGGCTATCTGTTTTAGGGCTATTTCGCGCAGGTCGGCGTCGCTATCGCCCAATGCTATATTTTTCAAAAAAGTCAGAGTTTCGGGGTTGCCCGGCCAGCCAGAGGCAATTGCTTGCACTGCTGCGCGCCGGACGCTCGAACTCGTATCGGACTCGGCTTTAGTTTTCAGCAGCGGGTAAATGTCGGGCTCGCCGGGCCAGTGCGAGGCCAATTCTTCTAAGGCTGCTGTCCGCACTTCTTTGCTGCTGTCGGATTCGGCTAGGGTTTTCAGCAAGAGGCAAACGTCTGCCGCGGCGGGCCACCGCGCTGCCAACTCCCGCACCGCTACTGTTCGCAGGATAGAACTTCCTGTCTGGGCAAGGTTTTTGAGCAGGGAGGCCGTGCCTAAAAGGCTGTGCCAACCTCTGGCTATTCCTTGCCACGCTGCGACTCGCACTCCCAAATTTTCGTCGGATTCGGCGGCGGTTCTCAGCATCAGCAAGGTATCTGTGCGATCGGGCCAATTAGAGGCCAACTGTTCGAGTGCTGCGGTGCGGACTGCGGGACTTTGATCAAACTGAGCCAGGGCCGCCAGCAGCGGCAAGGTATCGCTGGTGTCTGGCCAACCCGAAGCCATTTCTCGGACACAGGTCGATCGCACTGCCCAGCTTCCATCGGATTTGACGAGGTTTTTGAGCATCAGGTAAATTTCTGGCTGGTCTGGCCAACCACGGGCTATTGCTTCGACTGCTGTGGCTCGGACTTCGCCGCAGTCACTGGAGTGAGCGAGTATTTTCAGCCAAGGTAGGGTTTGCGGGTCGTTTTTCCAAGTTTGGGCGATCGCCGCGATCGATCGATTGCGAATTTGATAAGTTTCCTGCAATTCTTGAGCGCTTTGATAAAGAATCAGGAAACCCGTGCCGTATTGCGATAACTTTTTTAAAGCGTTTAACAGTTTTTTTTCGGTTTTTTTATTAACCTCATTTTTAACTTTTAACAGGCATTGCGCTGCTAAAAACAAATTAATAAATTTTTCTTGTTGACCGTTTTGAGCTGTGAGATATTCTATAATTTTGCTCGCTGTTTCTTTGTCGAGCTTAGCTGCAATTTCTCTGAGGACTTCGTGCAAAGATTCGTCCCGCCAGTGCTGGCCGAAAACTTCTATGTTGAGCTCGCCCCAAGTCAGTTGACCGATTGTGAGTTGGGTATAAATTAACTCTGCTACAGTCTGGGGATTATTTTCGGAAACAAGTTTTTTTAACAACATACCGATACCCTGCCCCTGAAGTTTGTTTGTATTGACAATCCTCGCCTCAGCTCCGATATTAGTGGAGATTTTTTTGAGCGAGCCGCGAGTATGGAACCAATCGACTCTATTTTAGACGAAAAATACGGAGTCGGGAGGGCCCCAATGCAAAATCCGCCAGCACCCACAGGAATGTTAGGTGGTGGCGGATGGCGATCGAATAATTAAGCCGCTGAATCTAACTAACAGCTACTTGGACGCGATCGGCTACAACCCGAACCGCAAAAGTAGGAATCTTTACCGTTTCATCGTCCAGACATTGCCCGGTAGTCAGATTAAAGTTTTGTTTGTAAATGGGAGAAGCAACTTTGAGAGTGCCGTTGCGATCGCCCACAATTCCCCGCGACAAAACAAAAGCTTTGCTAAACGGGTCGTAATTGCTAAGCGCATAAACTTCCTCCCCGTTTCCCACTCGGAAAATCGCCACTTGTTCGCCTTTAACTAAAGCGCAAACTCCAGTATAAGGGGCGATCGCATACAGAGAACACACATCTACCCAAGTTGTTACTGTATCCGAAACTTGTAATGATTGAACCATCTTCTTTTCCTGTTAATTTACTTTAATCTCGTTCCCAGTCTCCGGCTGGGAACGTAGGTTTCGAGGCTCTGCCTCGCCGAAGGAGGCTCTAGCTCAGGGTTTTAGGAGGCAGAGCCTCCGGGACTTCATTCCCAGGCAGAGCCTGGGAACGAGATTAAGCGAGATTAAATCTTGCTCCCTCCCCTGATTCAAGGGGAGGGCTGGGGAGGGGTTATTCCGAAACTCCAACCAGAGCCTTTTCATGTTCGTTAGCAGGCCGCGTTTGTCCCCGTTCCGCAACACGAACAATACTCGGATCGGGCAAATCGGAATTCACAAAATGCTGGAACCGCTGCACCTTTTGTGGGTCTTCAATCGTCGTTTTCCACTCACATTGATAAGTATTCACTAAATGTTCCATCTGCGCTTCTAATTCAGCACAAATGCCCAGAGAATCCTCAATTATCACCTGTTTTAAGTATTCAATCCCGCCCTCAAGCTTATTCAACCAAGTAGCAGTGCGTTCCAATCTGTCGGCGGTGCGGATGTAGAAAACCAAGAATCGATCGATATACTTAATCAGCGTTTCCTTATCGATATCCGTCGCCAGCAAAACCGCGTGCTGTGGCTTAATTCCCCCGTTGCCGCACACGTACAAATTCCAACCATTCTCTGTCGCAATGATCCCAAAATCCTTGCTTTGAGCTTCCGCGCATTCGCGAGTGCAACCAGAGACAGCAGATTTGAGCTTGTGGGGCGATCGCAAACCACGATACCGCAATTCAACCTCGATCGCCAAACTCGTTGAATCCTGCACCCCAAAGCGGCACCAAGTGCTACCAACACAAGATTTTACAGTACGCAGAGCCTTACCGTAAGCGTGTCCCGACTCAAATCCCGCATCAATCAACCGACGCCAAATATGGGGCAATTGATCCACGCGAGCTCCAAACAAATCAATCCGTTGCCCGCCAGTTATCTTAGTATAAAGCCCAAAATCCCTGGCAACTTCACCCAAAACAATCAACTTATCTGGCGTGATTTCTCCCCCCGGTATTCGCGGCACCACCGAATAAGTACCGTCGCGCTGAATGTTTGCCAAAAAGTAATCGTTCGTATCTTGCAAACCGACGTGAGACTTCTCTAAAATATGGTCATTCCAAGTAGAAGCCAGCATCGAACTAACAGCAGGCTTGCAAATTTCGCAACCCTTACCTTTGCCGTGTCTTTCAATCAACTCCTCAAAGGTTTTAATCTCTTGAGAACGCACTAAATGGTACAATTCTTGACGAGAATATTCAAAATGCTCGCAAAGATTATTTTTGACTGAAAACCCAGCTTTCTTCATCTCCGCCTTGAAGATATCCGTCACCAAAGGCACGCACCCGCCGCAGCCGGTCCCAGCTTGAGTGCATTTCTTGACGCTGGCAACATCGGTTAAATTGCGATCGCTAATCGTTTCACAAATCTGCCCTTTGGTAACATTATTGCAAGAACAAATTTGAGCCGAATCCGGCAAACTGTCTACTCCAAAACCCGCCGATACTCCCCCTTCTCGCGGTGGCATTAACAAATCTTCTGGATGCGGCGGCAGAGCAATTTCATTTTGCATGAATTGCACCAAAGTGCCGTAAGCCGAAGCATCTCCCACGAGAATTCCACCTAAAATCCGGCTGCCGTCTTGATTTAAAACTAATTTTTTGTAAATGCCTTGGAAGGTGTCAGTGACAACAATCTCTTTAGCATCGGCCGACTTGGGAAAAGGATCTCCAAAACTAGCGACATCCACCCCCAATAGTTTAAGTTTAGTGGACATATCCGCACCTGTAAAAGTGCTTGTGGAACGGGCATCTTGCCCGTCATCCGCTACAATGCTCAAAATATCTGCTGCTACGCTTGCCATTGTATACCCAGGCGCAACTAAGCCGTAGATGCGATTTTGATACAGCGCGCATTCTCCGATCGCATAAATGTCAGGATCGGAGGTTTGGCAACTATCATTAATCACAATGCCGCCGCGTTCTCCTACTTCTATACCGCAACTTCGGGCAATTTCGTCGCGGGGGCGAATGCCCGCAGAAAACACTATCATATCTGTTGCCAATTCCGAACCGTCAGCAAACAGCATTTTAGTAACTTTGCCATCTTCGCTGACAATTTCTGTTGTAGATTTGCTGGTATGAACCGAAACCCCCAACTCTTCTATTTTGCTGCGGAGAATTGCACCGCCCATCTCGTCAACTTGCACGGGCATCAGCCGCGATGCAAACTCAACAACGTGAGTTTTTAAGCCCATATTTTGCAGAGCATTAGCACACTCTAGACCTAACAAACCGCCGCCAATTACTACACCAGTTTTGCAATTTTTAGCGTAATCTAACATCGCTTCCAGGTCATCAATTGTCCGGTAAACAAAAGTTCCTGTAGCGTCTTTGCCTTTAATTGATGGCACAAATGGATAGGAACCGGTCGCGAGAACAATTTTGTCGTAGGGAACTTTTAAACCGTTGGCTGAAGAGACTATTTTGTGTTCCCGGTTAATGGCGACTGCTTTGTCGCCGATGTGAATTTGGATGCCGTTTTCTTGATAAAATCCCGGTGCAACTAAAGATAAATCTCCCGCTGTTTTGCCAGAGAAAAATCCGCTGAGGTTTACGCGATCGTAAGCAACGCGCGGTTCTTCACAAAAAGTAATTAAATTCCAGTGTTTGGCAGCATCCGAGCTGACCATTAACTCTAGGAACTTGTGACCTACCATGCCATTGCCGATTACAATGAGGTTTTTTTTGGCTGTCATTAGAATCTCTTTTATCCCGTTTATCAGTCGTTGGGTTTATTAATATAAGACTTTATTGTAAACTTTTGTACTTATATATACCAAAAATGGATGTTTATGCAATTGTCGAATAGTCCCGATTGCATTTTTGCATGGCATGATGTGTGCGATCGACTTAAGTAGGTGCGTCAGTGGATTTTAGATTTTAGATTTTAGATTTTAGATTTTCTTCACAGTTAAGAATGGTGCGTCAGCTAAGTGTTTTTGACAAAACGATTAACATTTTTACTGTGACGCACCTTACAGTTTTCTAATTTTTAATTATTATTTAAGCTCCCATGCTCGAATACTGCTTCAAGCCCTGTCGCCAAAGCCAGCGATTCCACACAAAAAACACCGCACTCCAACCAAACATTACCAACAAACTGCGGCCTACATCTACGGGCAATCCGATCAAGATTGAAGCGGGAAAATGAATCAAATAAGGAAAAGGGGTCCACAAAACTACTTCGCGCACGGGTGCGGGAAACACTTCTAACGGCGCGGTAATTCCCGATAAAAACAGGTAAATTAAAGACCAGAATTGCTCGATCGCACTTGCCCTTTCCAGCCAAAAAGCAAACAGCGCAAAAGTATACTGTATCAGAAACCGCAAACAAAAAGTCAAGACGATAACCAACAAAAATAGCAAAAACCTGCCCAAACTCGGCAGCCAAAAAGACTGCGGGTAAATTGCAAAAAATAGCAGCACTAATCCGAATACAAAGGGCAGCCTTGCAAACCTTTCGGAAACGTGAGATACGAAGTGGTGCCATACGGGATCGAGAGGCTGCAACAATCTATTAGATAGCTTGCCTTGCACTACTTCCTTTTCAAACTCCCAAATTACCCAAACTACATTTACTTGCCTGACAATGAAAGTGGCTAAAAAATAACGGGCAAAGTCGATGGAATTCAGCCCAAATTGACCAGTCTCGGCCGCCTGCGTCCAAACACCCATCAAGATAAATGGCAAAGCTCCCGACAGGGCCCACAAAAACAATTCGGCCCGGTATTCGAGCATATAAGCGTAGTAGGTAAATAACAAAGTTTTAGAAATTTTGAGGGATTTTGTCATATCATTTTTAGATTTAATTTTTCAGTTTTAGCAACGGGCAAGATGCCCGTTCCACACAACATTGAAACTCTAGTGGAACAGGCATCTTGCCTGTTCAACTTTTCAGTGTTAGCAACGGGCAAGATGCCCGTTCCACAAAACATTGAACTTCTAGTGGAACAGGCATCTTGCCTGTTCAATTTTTCAGTGTTAGCAACGGGTCAGATGCCCGTTCCACAAAACATTAAAACTTTAGTGGAACAGATATCTTGCCTGTTAGGGAGAATGAAACCAGCCAAAAACATTACACTTTTCCCGTGCGGAAAACGCGACCGATTACCTCTTCAATGGGCGGGTCAGTAACAGTCAAATCTATCACTTCCAACTCCGCCAAAATCTTCGCCACGCTCACCGTCAGTTCTTCCCTTTTCACTAAAAAACGCACCGATTGTCCCTCAATAGATTCTACCTCCCCGTAAGCAAAAGCACTATCTTTTGCCAGCGGCTTAGCTAATTTTACCTGAACTTCCCGATAAGGTGCAAACCTGTCGAGCAATCCGTCTAAACTGCCATCATAAACTAATTGCCCTTCATGGATTAACAAAACGCGCTTGCACAAAGCAGTAATGTCCGCCATGTAATGGCTCGTCAACAGCACCGTTGCTTGATAGCGCTCGTTATATTCTCGCAGAAATTGCCTGACGCTAAACTGTGCATTTATATCCAAACCTAAAGTCGGTTCATCTAAAAATAATACTTCCGGCTGGTGCAGCAGCGCCGCCATCAATTCAGCTTTCATGCGTTCGCCTAAAGAAAGCTTTCGTACCGCCTGATTTAACTTGCCTTCTAGTGACAGCATCTCTGTCAATTCTCCGACTCGCCGCCGATAATCTGTATCGGGAATGCCGTAGACAGCGGCATTGATTCGCAGAGAGTCAAGCACTGGTAAATCCCAAATTAACTGCTGTTTCTGCCCCATCACTAAGGTGATTCTTTGCAGAAAATCTGCTTCCCGACGAAAAGGAGTGCGATCGCACACTCTCACAGTACCAGCCGAGGGATAAATCAAACCAGTCAGCATTTTCAGCGTAGTAGTTTTGCCCGCACCGTTAGCACCGAGAAACCCCACCACTTCCCCCGGTTCAATACTGAAAGAAACGCCCTCAACTGCTTTGATATTGCGGTAAGTGCGACTAAAAAAGTGTCGCACTGTTCCTTTAAGCCCGGGTTCTTTAATCGCTACCGGATAAACTTTGCTCAAGTCTTCAACTAAGATAATTGGCATCGGTTCAAATTTTAACTTTTATTTTAATCTAGGGTATTTCCATCAGGCTTGTGCCAAGATGGAGCGATCTAGCTGTCTAGTATGGTACGCCAGGGATTGCTCGATCGCTCACAGGAAGTAACTGTGTTCTGGCGCACCCTAATAAGCTGTAGAATATTGCACAATATCCATGCTCACATTGCACCAAGTTTACAAATATGGTACTCACCCCAGATAATTCAGGCATCTCTCGTTTGGTAGGAGACAATTCTTCTGAAAATATTACACTTGCACCAGGACAACTTGCTAGTTTTCCTGGGGGACTTTGGATGGTGGGCGGCAATGATACTGTCAGGGGCTCGTCAGATGCAGAACGGATTTTCGGCAACGATGGTAAAGACAGTCTGTTAGGCGGTGTCGGCAATGATTCTATTTACGCCGGCAAAGATGATGACGATGTTTTGGGAGAAACTGGCGACGATTTCTTGACAGGAGATAGAAATAGCGATTTCCTTGATGGGGGTGCGGGAAATGATTTGCTGCGCGGAGGACAAGGTGTTGATTTGTTAGTGGGCGGAGACGGTAATGATACTTTAATTGGCGACAGAGATGTGGATATTTACCAAGGTGGTGCAGGGAACGATGTATTTGTTTTGAGAGTCGATCAAGCGGGAAGCAGAGTAGTTGGAATTGAAGTTCCTGACGCGGTAATTGTGGATTTTGATAAGTCTAGCGATTCGATTGGAATTAGTGTGGCATTTACCAGCAGCAATATTTCCTTGGAAGAGGTAAGTTATAGCTTGAACGATCCGAGACTGCTGCTGATCGATCCTGCAACTGTAACGGGGGGAACGAGTTTGTTAGCCAAGGGTGGCATCTCGCGGCAAAGTCTCGATCCCGATGGCAACGGCCGTGTGGAAGCTACTAATATTAGATTTGGTTTTACTAATGCTTTGTTGGGTACTGTGTTGAACGTGACCCCAGCCGATTTAAACGGTCGTTTTATTAATGCTAGTTCTTTGCTTTGAAGCAGCTAATTGATTAATTATCTCTCAAGAACGGGCAAGATGCCCGTTCCACAAAAAAAACTTAGTTCCTGTGGAACAGGCATCTTACCTGTTCTTCAGTTGCGTTTTTCCATTGCCCACTGCATCAAACCGGGGAACAAACGATAAGCTTCCGATGCCAAAAAAGCAGGGCCGACGGTAACTTCTGCACGCTGATTTTTCACAGCATCCCAAATAGCTTTAGCAATATCTTCTGGCTGAGTTGCCCACTCAGATTTCAGCATTTGGCTCATTTTCTGGCGGCGCAATTCGACTCCGGGTTCGTCTCGATCGCGAAATTGAGCTCTTTCTAAAAAATCGCTATTAATCAAGCCGGGATGCACGGCGCAAACGTGAATACCTTGAGGCGCTAATTCCAATCGCAAAGTTTCTGTTAAACCGGTTACTGCATATTTGCTGGCACAATAAGCAGTCATTTGAGGCAAAGGCATTT
Organism: Microcoleus sp. MON1_C5; assembly: GCF_036701875.1. Lineage (NCBI taxonomy): Bacteria > Bacillati > Cyanobacteriota > Cyanophyceae > Oscillatoriales > Microcoleaceae > Microcoleus > Microcoleus sp. MON1_C5. The sequence goes on from NZ_JAUBRN010000015.1 coordinate 45,418, forward strand.
TGCCACCAATAGAACCAACATTAACTATTGTCCCAGTTTTTCGTTGCAGAAAATGTGGCAAAATTTCTTGAATTGTGTTAACGCATCCCCAAAAATTGGTATTCATTAATTGCTGCCAGTCTTCGGAGGTAGTGTGCTCGATCGCCCCCGCGAGACAAATGCCAGCATTGTTAACTAAAACATCGATGTTGCCGCAGGCATCTAGGGCTTTTTGGACGATCGCCCGCACTTGGTGAATGTCGCCGACATCCCCCGGAATAGTTACAGCGGAAGTACCTTCTCGCTGCACTTGAGCCGCTGCTGCTGCCAATCTCTCTGGCTGGCGAGCTACCATCACTACATCGTAACCTTTACTTGCAAATAAAATTGCTGTTGCTTTGCCACTTCCTTGAGAAGCGCCTGTAATCAAAACTGTAGGAGCCATAGATAGTTATAAATTGTAAGTGGTAATTGTTTTTTTGCGATATTGAAACTATAACAGAGGTTAGATAATTTTAGGCGCGACCTCTATTAATAATTATTGAGTATAGGATTTTTTTTTGCTTCGCGAACTGGCTTTTTTTAACGAACCGCGAAGGCGCGAAGGACACGAAGGAAGAAAGGAGAAGAGAAGAGGAGAAGAAGAGAAGAGAAATTATTCATAATTTGTGCGAAAATTGCTTTGTAAATTTTCCCAATGCCCAATGCCCAATGCCCAATGTCTAAAAAATGAATCTTCCGAAACAAGCACCTAATTGGTCGATCGCCCTAGTGTTAATTATCGGCGTTTTAGCCGTCTCAACTTCCTCAATCTTAATTCGGCTGGCTAACTTTTCAGCAGGGGCGGGCGGTTTGGGTTTCAGTCTGGTACTCGCAGCCTCTCGTCTGACTTTATCTGCTTTAATTCTGCTTCCGGCTTGGCGGAAAATTCAGTGGAACGCCCTGCAACCGGGAACTCGGCGCTATGCTGCTGCTGCGGGTTTGTGTCTTGCCCTGCATTTTGCCCTCTGGATTACCTCACTTTCTTATACTTCGATCGCCGCCTCGACTGCCCTCGTCACGACTAATCCTGTCTGGGTAGCGCTGTTATCGCGCTTCTGGTTCGGGGAAAAACTCAGCAAAATGTCGATCGCTGGCATTACTATAGCCCTGACAGGGGGAATCGCGATCGCCCTCGGAAGTGCGGGCGCAGCCCATGCTGGCAGCAGCCAACTGCTTGGCGATTTCCTGGCTCTGGCTGGTTCCTGGGCTGTCAGCTTGTATTTGCTGCTGGGCCGGGAAGCTCAGCGGCGGGGACTGGGAATTGGTGGCTATATCGCGATCGCCTATACTGTTGCTGCGATCGTCTTGCTGCCTCTCCCCTTCGCCCTCGGCACTACTTATACTAATTACCCGGACATTGTATATTTTTATATTTTGTTAACGGCCGCTTTGCCTCAGTTAGTCGGCCACACCATTTTGAACTGGGCGGTAGTGCAGATTTCCCCAACTCTGGTAACTCTTGCCATCTTGTTTGAACCGGTTGGGGCGAGTTGGTTGGGTTATTTGCTGTTTGGGGAAGTGCCGGCGCCGGCGGTACTCGCAGGTGCTGCAGTGCTGCTGTTGGGGGTAGCAACCGCTACCGTCGGAGCAAAAAAAATTACTGTCAACAGTTAAGAGTTAACCGTTTTCGACATTGCCACAACAGTTGCCGTGAGTCAGAATAAAACAAATTAGGGCTTAAAAACCCGAATTACTCATCAGTGAAATATCGATTCAAAACTATCAAAGGTCTGAGTAATGACTAATAATACTCGGCTGCCTTTAGGAGAATAAAATTATGCTGCCAGAACAACTACAGCGGATTATCGGCTACTTTATCGAAGAAACCACAGAACAGATCCAAATTATCGGGCAAGGCTTGCAAGATCTGCAAAATACCGTGCCAGATCCCCAAAGAATACACCAGCTCATCCGAGCCTCGCACTCGATTAAAGGGGGAGCAGCTATGCTCGGATTTAGCAGCATTCAGCGCATTGCTCATCGGTTGGAGGATTATTTAAAGCTGCTCAGAGAATGTCCGATCGCCATTGATAGCAGGCTGCAATCGCTTTTAACCGAAGTTTTTGATATTTTAGCAGCCCTCGTGTCAAAGGTTTCTAAGGGTTTTGGGCTCAACCACGAAGACGCAAACCAAATGCTCTCCCTCGCCGAGCCGGTTTTTGACGAACTCGACGCTTACCTGAGAGTGCGAATTCCCACTCGCCTGACTGTGAGAGCTACTACGGACGAACATATTCACGTTTTCTCCGGTTACTGCACCTCCCTGAGCGAATTTTCCTCAGCTATTGCTTCGCGCGTCGGTTTGCTCGGAGGCACTATTACCCGCCACGATCAAGATAGCCAGGGCATACGCCTTTGTATAGACATTTACCTACCGCCTTACACCAGGATCGAAAACATCCGCCAAGCTGTCGAACTCTCCGGCGCTATTATCGGGAATGTTCAGACGCAGCGCGACTTTTCGCTGCTGGCGACTGCGGATTATCCGGTTTACCACAGTGTGATCGAACCTCCCGCAATTTGCATCGGATGCCGCTACTATTACGGCAGAAGCGATGGCGGCTACCTGCTCAACTGCACGATCCATCCCCGCGGCCCGGAAACCGAAGATTGTCGCGATCGGGAACCGGAATAAGCAGTAGAAAATCTGGACTCTGATCCCCGATTTGCAACCAGGGAAAACTTTCTTCTGAAACCTATATTCTCCCTGACATCTTTGACATTACCCCGACCAAATTATTTTTGAGTTCCTAGATAATTACATCCTTCTCTCCAAGATAACTAAATCCTTCTTCCTCTGGAGAGCTCCCCTAACAACTGATACTGCAACTCGAATTAATTGCATCATGCTTGCAGGATGAGCGATCGCCCAGACATTGATTGTCAGACAAGTGATTCCCATAACTAACAAGATGTATGTCGGAGGCATTACTACCCCGATCGCGAACCAGCAAAAAACGTGAAATATCATTGCTGTAGCCCAAACGCTGGCGACAACCACAGACGCCCAAATTTGTATTCGAGGTCGGTTTAGCGCTGTCAAAATCACTGTCAGCAAAGTAGTCAGCAAGTTTGCCGGAACTAAAAAGGCACAGATAGCTATGCAGTAGGTATGAGAAAATTCAGTAACTGTATTGAAGTCGATCATCAGTCTAATTGTCGGGCCTGTTGGATATACTTAAAGAGCTTAGCGTGACTTGACTTTCAGATCTTGTCACCCTTACCTTAACTTAATATTTCAGTAAGTAGGCCGCTCTGGAGACGCATTTCTCTCCCGCTTTTCCAGCAGGCAAAATTTTACCACAAATATTAAAGTTTTGGGAAATTATTAAACATACTTGAAGAATGGCAAAAATTGCTGTGATAATTAACATCGGGAAGCGATAGTATAGAAGAGCCAAGTCGGTAAAATTTCTAGAAGGCTGAGGCTGGTCTAACAGCAACACATACTGCAGGCTGGTTTTCGACTAAATCATTTTTGGCTGAGTATCGGATGATTGATTCTCAGTGTCCGTCCCAGGATCGAGCCGTTATGCGATCGAACAATATGAGATTATTATAAAAAAGCCAATTTGCTCTCAAATTTCAAATCATTAGAACCCTCTCGAAATTATACAGCGGAAGGCAAAGCAAATGGATCAACAAATCACAATTACCGCACTCGAAGAAGTTGACTTGACAAACTGCGACAGAGAACCCATTCACCTATCGGGGCACATTCAGCCACACGGGGTGCTCCTTGTGGTACGAGAACCTGAACTACAAATAGTGCAAGCCAGCAAAAATACGCAAGATTTGTTAGGAATTGATGCAGAAAGTGCGATCGGTCAAGATTTAAGCTTATTTTTCGATAAAATTCAACTAGAAAAACTCAAGACCTGTTTGCGGAAGGAAAACTTAAAAACCGTCAATCCCATTAAACTCACTGTTGAAAAAGCAGGTAAATATTTAGAATTTGACTGCATTCTTCACCGAGAAGAAGAAGTTTTGATGGTCGAGTTAGAATTAGCCACCAGCCCAGAAAATCTTTCGGTTTTTAGCTTTTATAATTCAGTGAGAGCGACTGTCAGCAAAATTCAAAGCGCCCCCAATCTCAAGGAATTATGTCAACTAACTGTAGAAGAAATTAGGAAAATATCGGGGTTTGATAGAGTTATGGTCTATCAATTTGACCCCGAAGGCAACGGCGCTGTGATCGCTGAAGCTAAAGCAGAAAAGCTGAGTCCTTTTTTAGGATTAAACTACCCCAGCTCAGATATTCCCAAACAAGCCAGAAAACTGTATTCGTTAAATTGGTTGAGGTTAATCCCAGATATTAATTATCAACCAGTCCCCCTTGTTTCAGGCAAGAATGCGGCTTCCCTCCAGCCCCTAGACCTCAGTTTCACCGTGTTGAGAAGCGTTTCTCCCATTCACATAGAATACCTGCAGAATATGGGCGTTGCAGCTTCGATGTCAATTTCTTTAATCAAAGACCAAAAGCTGTGGGGATTGATTGCTTGCCATAACTATACACCAAAATACCTCAACTATGAATTGCGCGCCGCCTGCGAATTTATCGGGCAAGTAATGTCCTTAGAACTGCAATCAAAAGAAGGAAACGAAGACTATGATTACAAACTGCACTTAAAATCCATTCAAACTAAGATTTTTGAAGACATCTCCACGTCTGAAAACTTGTCACAAGTGTTAGTTAAATGTCAGAATAATTTGCTAGAAGCAGTCAACGCCCAAGGAGCCGCAATAGTATTTGGAGACAATTGCTATCTAGTCGGGCAAACACCTCAGGGAGAAGCGCTCAAATACTTAACTCAGTGGGTGCAAAATAACCTAAAAAAAGAAATTTTTTATACTGACTCGCTGATCAAATGCTATCCAGAAGCTGAGGAATTTAAAGACACGGCCAGCGGGTGTTTGGCCATAGCAATATCGCCGACTCAGAAAATATACGTTTTGTGGTTTCGCCCGGAAGTAATTAAGACCGTAAATTGGGCGGGCAACCCTAACAAACCAGTTGAAACCGATGAAGATGGCAACGCTCGACTGTCTCCTAGGAAATCCTTCGAGCTGTGGAAAGAAAATGTGAGGTACAAATCGTTGCCTTGGAAACAATGCGAAATAGACGCTGCATTGGAACTGAAAAAAGCAATGATTAATATAGTGCTTTGCCAAGTCGAGAAACTAGAAAAATTAAATACAGCACTAGAAGCATCCGTCGCCAGAGAACGCGAAAAAACTGCTAATTTAAAAACAGCGATGTCCGAGCTTAAGCGGGCGCAAACTCAGTTGGTGCAAAGCGAAAGAATGTCAAGTTTGGGACAGTTGGTGGCGGCGGTAGCTTATGAAGTCACTAACCCGATTAACTTCATCTACGGAAATCTTAGCTATGCCAACGAATACAGTCAAAAAATGATCGAGTTATTGCAGCTTTACGAGCAGCAATATCCGTCGCCTTCGCCAGAAATTCAAGCACAAATTGAAGCAGTAGAATTAGAGTTTATAGTTGAAGACTTACCGAAGTTGCTGGGTTCAATGAAAGTAGGAGCTAACCGCATCCGCGAGATAGTTCAGTCGCTGCGAAACTTCTCTAGAATTGACGAAGCAGAGATTAAACCAGTTGACATTCACGACGGATTGGACAGCGCTTTGCTGATTTTGAGCAACAGACTCAAACCGAAGCCCGATCGCCCAGCAATTCATCTCATCAAAGAATATGGCTCTTTGCCTTTGGTTGAGTGTTACGCAGTTCAAATCAACCAAGTATTTATGAATGTACTGACAAATGCAATTGATGCTCTCGAAGATGCCTTTGTCAACAATAATTTATCGTCGCACTGCGGCGGCGAAGAAGAGTCACTCAAGTGCGGACAAATTCGGATTGTGACTGAAATTTGTCCGGGAGAAAAAGCCGTAGCAGTTCGGATCAAGGACAACGGTTGGGGCATGGAACAAAAAGTTCGCCAGAAAATTTTTGAGCCGTTTTTTACCACAAAACAGGTGGGCAAAGGTGCGGGGATAGGTTTGGCGATTAGCCACGAAATTGCGGTAGAACAACACGGGGGCAAATTAACTTGCATTTCAGCCCCCGGAGAGGGAACCGAGTTGATTATTGAGATTCCCTTGAGCCAAACTCATCCCACACCCATTGTCAAGTGAAAAAAAGTCCGCGCTAGCGAAGCTATCCCGAAGGCGCGCGCCTTCGGGGAAGGGTAGCGAATCGCCCAAATTCAAAAATCGAAAATTCAATTAAAATACAAAAGTAGCTAAGTAGATTTGAGCCAATTCTGAGGAAGCGACTGTGACTGAAAAAAATACCGCCCAATGGGATGCCGGCCGGTTTCTCAAAACCTTGGCTTATTTCGGCGTCATTCCCTTCATTGGCAGCATTAGCTGGCTGCAACAACTCTTTGGAAGCAGCAGCAACAGTAAAAAAGACCAACCCAAACTGGTACTGGTAGCCGGTGCTACCGGCGGCGTCGGGAAGCGAGTTGTCAAGCGGCTGCAACAGCGGGGATATAGAGTGCGAGCCCTCGTCAGAGATACCAAAAGAGCAACAGAAATTCTCGGCCAAAATGTCGAATTAGTCGAAGGAGATATCACTCTGCCAGAAACCCTAACACCGTTAGTAACCGAGGGCATAGAAGCAGTTATCTGCTGCACCGGCACCAAAGTTCAACCGGTAGAAGGAGACACCCCAACCAGGGAAAAATACTATCAAGGCATCAAATTTTATATGCCGGAAGTGGTCGATGTTCCCGAAATCGTGGAATACAAAGGCATCAATAATTTAGTGCAAGCTGTTCGCCGCCAGCTAATTCAAGCAGGCGAAAAAACAATTTTTGACTTCACAAAACCCAGCCAAGATTTAAAAGAAACTTGGGGTGCGCTCGACGACATCGTGATGGGTGGCACCAGCGAAAGTTCGATCCGGCTGACAGACAATACAGCTATATTCACAGGCAATGTTTCTACTGCCAACTCGGGCGGCTTTGCTTCGGTGCGTACCCGCAACTTCGATACTCCGCTCAATCTCGCAGGATTTAGCGGCCTCCAACTGCGTGTCAAAGGCGACGGCAAGCGCTACAAATTGATTGTTCGCAACGAAGCTAAATGGGATGGAATTGGCTATTGCTATTCGTTTGATACTGTTTACAATACCTGGATTACTATCACCGTTCCTTTTGATGAGTTAATCCCAGTATTCCGCGCGAAAACTGTTAAGGATGGCTCTAAATTTGATGGCAGCAGTATTTTTTCTTTTCAGTTAATGTTGAGCAAGTTTGAATATGACGGCGCGCTCAACCCGAAATTTACACCGGGTATTTTTCAACTGGAGTTAGAATCTCTTAAAGCTGATGGGGGACAGACTTTGCCGCGATTTGTGATGGTGAGTTCGGCAGGAGTTACCCGCCCGGGCCGCCCGGGAATTAACTTGGAAGAAGAACCGCCGGCAGTCAGGATGAATGATATGTTGGGGGGGATTTTGACTTGGAAGTTGAAAGGGGAAGATTGTGTGCGATCGAGCCGCATACCTTATACTATTGTCAGACCCTGCGCTTTGACTGAAGAACCGGGAGGCAAAGCTTTAATATTTGAGCAAGGAGACAATATTAGGGGCAAAGTCAGTCGGGAAGATATTGCAGAATTGTGCGTGGAGGCTTTGGAACAACCTCAAGCTTGCAACGTTACTTTTGAGGTGAAAGAGGGGGAAAATGCCAGTTCTCCCGGAGACTGGCAGGCTTGGTTTTCGGGAGTTAAATAACATATCCCACTTCTTAATAAAATGAGGTAGGCTTGGTGATTGGTAATTGGTAATTGCTAATTGAGAAAAAGGCTCGCGCCTGTCAGCATACCTCATTTATTTGAGAAATGCCATGTGACAATTAAGATTGAGTAAGATTAAATGAACCGCGAAGACGCAAAGGACGCGAAGGAATAGAAAGAAGAAGATGCAGTTCTTCCTTCGCGCTCTCGGCGTCTTCGCGGTTTAATCATTCCGGTGTAACTGGATTTGGTATGATGAGTAAAACAATTACCAATAATTAATCACCAATAACTAATAACTAATTTATGTCTGTGACTTTTTCCCGACGCTCCTTGACGCCTTATTTGTTTTTGCTGCCGGCTTTATTTATTTTGAGCTTGACTGTTTTATGGCCGGCGGTGCAAGCTTTTTATTTGAGTTTTACCAACTACGAATATGATTTAACTCAAATGCCGCAGTGGGTGGGTTTAAAGAATTTTAACAGGTTGTGGGGCGATCGCACATTCTGGCAAACTTTGACGAATACGCTGCTTTATCTCGCTTGCGTTGTGCCTGTATTGGTTGTTCTACCGTTGGGAATGGCGATTTTGTGCAACCAAAAACTTAAGGGGATGAACTGGTTTCGAGCAGCCTACTACACGCCGGCGGTGATTTCCATGGTTGTCGCCGGGATTGCTTGGAAGTGGCTGTTTGCTGAGACTGGACTGCTGAATCAGTTGGGGGAATTGTTGGGTTTACCTCCTGTTTCTTGGTTGGCTAATCCGAAGTTAGCAATCTTTAGCGTCATGGCGGTTACTATCTGGAAAGGATTGGGTTATTACATGGTGATTTATTTGGCAGGGCTGCAAGCTATTCCGGCAGAACTTTATGAGGCGGCTGCTATTGATGGTTCTGAGGGTTTGGGAAAGCACTGGGATATTACTGTGCCGCTGATGAAGCCTTATTTAGTTTTAGTTGCGGTGATTTCTGCGATTTCTGCTACTAAGGTTTTTGAAGAAGTTTATATTATGACTCAGGGCGGGCCTCGCAATAGTTCTAAGACTGTTGTTTATTATCTTTACGAACGGGCTTTTAATGATTTGGAAATTGGCTATGCTTGTACGATCGGGCTGGTTTTGTTTTTGCTAATTTTGGGTTTGTCGATTTTGCAAGTTAGCCTTCAGGGTTTGACTCGCAATGATTAAGATTTATGACGGATTAGAACTGACGCACTCCGGGCCTCATAAGGTTGGTTTCTCGTTCTCATTCCTGTGATTCCCAGGATTTTGTTACATTCAGAAACCCGGTTTATTGGTCTAATTTCTACTAATTTTAGACTGGAATCTCGAAGTAATGCGATCGCTCACGGCTTTGGACAGGTCTTATTGGTGAAATCACAGCTATAAATATAGGGTTTCTGCCAGTTCAGAGGAATTTCTAATAAATCCCTGCTTCCGGTCATTCCCCCTCCCAGAAAGAGCAGCACGGCGATCGAGCTCAAGATGACATGGATAGTGCGCCAGCGATTTGAGCGGTCTTTGTAAATGTCTTCAATGATGGCTAGGGAAAAAACCATAATTAGCGCAGCCGTGATGCCAATGTAGTAGTGAGACCAATACCATTCATTGGTTCGCCGATAAACGCCATCTTGAGTGCCAAGAATCACCAAACCAGTACCTGTTAGGGTGGCAAATAGGCCGCGCCATAAAGCGGGTGTCGCTCGATATAGCATGACCAAAGAGGCGATTGTTGCAACAAACATCAGCACAATGAAAATGACCTGAAAGGAGTTTTTGCTCCAAACATCCTTGCTCCAAATATGCTCAAAAATCGGGTAGGCTAGACCCAACAACGTCACTCCTACCACAGAACCTGACAGAATTCGACCTGCTTTGACGTGTTCGGGGCCGACTACAGGTGGAATTTTGCTCTTGGTGTCGATCGCAATTTGCTTCCGACGCTGCATGGTTTGCCACCCCATATTGAGAACAATACCAACCATAGGAAAAACAATCGCTACAGCTAAAATAGGATGCAGCAAAGCCAGAAAATCTTTAAATTCCATAGATAACCTTTTTGTTGAAGAGGGTTGGCTTTATCAACCCGGTTTTTGCGATACATAATATCATACCCGGCGATCTAAGCACAGTAAGTTTGCAGTCAGGACTAATAGTGATTATTCACCCGCATATAGAGGGCTAAATTCCTGACTGCAACCACGCTTTATGAAGGGTAACTCACCGGAAATCTTGATAAATCAGAAGATATATAGCCATCCTAAATCATTTGTGAATTTCTTACTCCCTCCCCTTGATAAGGGGAGGGTTGGGGTGGGGTAAAAAATTTACGACTCATTTAAGATTGCTATAGCAGTTGTCTATTGGGTGAGGTACAGCTTTCTCAATTACGCAATTACGCAATTACAATTACCTTGTTCTCAGGCAAATGAAAACTGCTCGCGGTAATGTCAGTGGCGGTTAGCGACTAATTCCCTGCATCACTTTGAACCTCTATGTTACTCAGCCTTTCAGTATGGAAGAACTTCTCGCGAGAATGAAAGCACATCTGCGCCGAAATCAAGGAAATGACCCATATTAGCTACAATTTGAAGACGTAACCTTGAACGGTTTAACCCGTGAAGTTTATCGAGGCAATCAACTAATTGAACTCAGTACAAAAAAGTTTGATTTGCTAGATTTTATGCTGCGAAATCTCTGTCAAGTTATTAGTCGCGACCGAATCTTAGAAAAAGTTTGGGGTTACGATTTTATGGGCGAGTCAAACATTATTGAAGTGTATATTCGTGCGTTACGGATTAAATTAGAAGCAAGTAACTCCAAACGCCTGCTGCCTAGTGTTGGGGGAGTTAGATACGTGTTGCGAGAGCAAAAGTGATGAGGGGCGGATTTACAGATACTTCGCAGATAAAGTATGGATACTGGTGAACCCGCTCCTATTATACTACCTATTCTTTTGTAAAAAATAGACCTAGAAATCCGGTCGTTCTTGATAATCTTCCGCAGAACTAGGGTCTAATTCCCAGCGACTTTCATCTCGATGTTCAAGCATATTTGTTGTGTTCAAAATAGCGCCATCGGGCATTTCTATGCCCGCAGCGGCTCCCAGTTCGTCAACCATATCCAGGTCGGGAGTAGGTGCGGTTCCGCCCACCGATTGCTCGCCAGTGGCACTTTCTTGTTCCGCAGCCGGATCGCCATCCTCGCCGCCGATTTGGGAACTGCTGGAAGAGTAGTCCGAACTGCTGTCCTGCAGGGTTGTTATGTCGTCTTGGCTCACCCCCGGTTGATCGATGACGCCGGTACCGTAAGATTCGGTAATTTCTTGAGGCAATTCGCCTAAATTATCGCGTTCTGTTGTTGTTTTTGCGTTGCTTTTCTTTTGCTGTGCCACGATACTTGCTCCTGTTTGTTTTTGAACTCAATTAAATTAAAAATGTCCGAATTTGGCTTTAACTGAATTGTTTTTAGTAATTGCCGATGGCTATAATTAAGTGGTATAATAATTCCTATTTAAGCTTTTAGCTTCTATCCCAGGAAATATATGGATTCGGCTCAGCTATTTCATTGGGAATACAAAAAGCGATCGCCCTTTTGAAACGGGCGATCGCTTTTTAATTAGGAGGCTAATTCTATTCGGGAAAATCAGGAATTATCCATTTCGGGGGTTCCGTCCGTTTCCTTCTCACCGCTTCCTCTGCTATTTCTAGCAATTTATCCAGAGAAGTATTTTCAATAAAGTTGGACGTTGCTTCTGCGTATTCCCGCTTCGGGCACTTGTCGCCCAGAACGCAGCCATTGACGCAAGCTACAGCACAATCGACAGTGTTCTCCACCATAACTTTTTTCCTTTCACGGTTCCAACAACTAGCAGGCAGATGCTCTGGGTTAATTTGTCAAGAGACTGCCCTCTATGTTTATTTTACTTTACAAACTGGTTTCAAAGGTCGATCGCCAGGGCAAAACTGTTATAAAATCAAAGCAACCTACCTAATCTGCCGATCGTGAGTAATTTTCTGCGGCGCTTAAAACTTTTACCTTGGCGAGAAATGCTGCAAATTGCCGCCCTCGTCAACTCAATCGTGATTGGACTAGAGCTATTTTTAGCCTGGGGTTTCACGCAATCGCGGGCAATCCGCAACGGGTTGACGCTTCTCTACGGTTCCTCCCTCGGGATATTGATACCTTTTGCAGCAGCAGTGGGAATGGGAGCTTTAGCAGTGTACTTTTTAGAGTATTGGCAACAACAATTTTTGCTCAACCGAATTAGTTTGTGGGTTTTAGTTTTGTGCCTGCTCTTGGGTTTGGTTTTAAAATCATTCCTACCCATACCTGCTTCTTTAGCAAGTTTATCAGAAACTGCACTAATAGGAATTATGGTGGGAGTTTTTTGGAAGGGCAGGCCTTATTGGCGATAGTCAGGCCATTTTAGATTTTAGATTTTAGATTGGCAATGACTGATGAAAATTCCAATTTCGAGCTTGTCTACAGTTGCATTTTTTTGTGAATATAGTATCATTAGTCATTGGTCGTTGGTTATTAGTCTATATGTAGGGTGCGCTAAGCGCACCTTACCGCTTCAAGCAAGAAATTCCTTCTTCCTTCTTTCTTCCATCCGTTAAATCCGTTACAGAATCCGTTGCCGAACTTCCTTCTTCTTATGGCAGCCAAAAATCGGGAATGAATGTTTTAGTCAAACTGCGAGTAAACTGATTAATCTTTCTCCCGATTTGAATGTGCGGTTCGTCAGCTTCCACGGGAATAATTGCCGCTTTGTTTCCGATTCCGAAACGCGAAATTACCAAATTTGCCGCCTCCAAACCAGTAACATAAGCCTTTTCCTGCGACCAAGAACCGTGACGGGTCACAACCCAATCGCCGCTCATCAATACATTATCATAACTTGTTACCGCCGGCAACAAATACTGATAGCTACCAGGGGCAAAATGCGTCACCGCCCGCGACAGCCGAATCGCGCTGCTGTCAATTACTTTTGCCTCCCGAAAAGCCGGAATGCAAGTCGCTAAATCCCGCTGAACAAAGGAAACAATTTCCTCATCTTTGAGGGGAATTAATTGATTTGCGTGATAAAAGTCAGCTTCGACAACTGTTCCAGGTTCATCTCGAAATTCGTCGTGCAAAGCATTCAAATCAAAAAACGTCCAACCCGTAGTTGAACTAAACCCAAAACAGGCATTAGAAGGCAGCGGGATGTCAATTTTCCTGTCAAACCAGAGGCGAACAGCTAACACGTCAACTGCACCCAGATTCATCGCGTCCCGAAACTCTTGGCGGCTTTGCAAAGCTGGGCTGCTGCTGATAATTTTTTGCATTCCCGTGACCCCAACTGCAAAAATAACTGCATCTGCATCGAAGGTTTCTTCGCCGCAAACAACGCCTGTTGCTCGGTTGTTGCTGTCAACTCTTAAATCACTAACTCGCTGCTTTGTCAATACTTTTGCGCCGAGTTTTTCCAGGCGTTCGACCCACGGGCGAAAGATTTTTTCTCCGACTGTTCCGCGACACCAAACTACATCAAAATCCGGTTGGTGTGCTAAGATGAAATAATAAAGCATTCCCAAAGCTGCGGCAGCAGAACATTGTTCTCCTGGTGCAAATAAACCTACTAATAACATCGGTTCAAAAGCATCGCGGTACAGTCTTGCAGAAACGCCAAACTGTTTGAATAGTTCGCGGGCTGTGACGCGATCGTACCTGCGCCACGCTTCGTCGGAATTGTCGAAATCTAGGACGGCGTAGAGTAAGGGCAAGGCTGAAAGCCGATCGACTAATGGCAGTCTTTTAAATCGGGTGTAAAGAAAGGTTCCTAACGGTGTGGGAAGTCGCGGTTCATCCTGGAAAATCGGCGATTCTACTTCCAACCCGGCCGGTGAATACTGACAAGAACGAGTCCAAGGGGTGAAGGGATCGAGTCCTAATTGCTTGACTAAGGAAAAGATATTTTTGTAGGGATACCAGAAGCCATGAATGCCTGCTTCTACGGAACGGCCGCCGGCGGTTTTCCACCCTGCAACTAACCCACCCGGATAAGGGCCGGCTTCTAACAAAGTTACGTCATAGCCTTGCTGGGCTAGGTGATAGGTAGCGCCTAAACCGGCCCATCCTGCACCGACGACGACTATTTTTGGGGTTGACGATTCTGCTGACATTGCGTACCTCTTGATAATTTATTAATGATGACATAATTCATAAAATCCGGATTTGATATAAAATGTGTTGAATTATGTGCTAAATTTCGCTTGAGTGAATAATGAGTGTAAAAAACCGCCAGCAGACTAACCTGTTGCTGCTCTTATTTCCCGCTACGGCCTGGCTGATGGTTTTCTTCATTTTGCCCGTGCTAATTGTACTTTTGTACAGTTTCTTAGAACGCGGTACATACGGTGGCGTTACTTGGATATTTACTCTCAGCAACTACCAGCGTTTGTTCAGCGGACTTTTCTTAGGAGTAATTGGGCGATCGCTCTGGCTGGCTTTTCTGACAACAGTCGCTTGCTTATTAGCTGGCTATCCCCTCGCATTCTTCATAGCCACCCGTTCTCCCCGCTGGCGAAATGCTTTGCTTTTGTTGGTAATTATTCCATTTTGGACTAATTTTTTAGTGAGAACCTACGCCTGGATCATACTCCTACGTAGCGAAGGAGTAGTTAACACAGCCTTGCAAAGCCTGCTAATTATTAGCGAACCGTTAAACTTGCTTTTTACGCCTTTCGCTGTGGCGATCGGTCTTATTTACGGCTATTTACCTTTCATGGTTCTGCCTTTATATTCTAGCATAGAGCGCTTCAACTTTTCATTGGTTGAAGCCGCTCACGATTTAGGGGCAAATGACATTCGTACTTTTTGGCGCGTATTTTTACCATTAACAAGTCGCGGCATTGTTGCAGGCTCTATTTTAGTTTTTGTTCCCGCAGTCGGCGCTTTCATTACACCGGATATATTAGGGGGGTCAAAAACAGTTATGGTGGGAAATTTGATTCAAAATCAGTTTATGAAAGCCCGCGATTGGCCTTTTGGGTCGGCGCTTTCTATGCTGTTGACTGTAATCATATTGATTCCGGTTTTAATTTACTTCCGCGTATCTGATGAAACTCAATAAGGTAAGGTATACACGAATCGTTGCACCCTGCGTTTAGGTTAAGATGCGCTCATGATTAATGACTACTGACTAATGACTAAAACAAAACTAGATTTACTCGTGCGGACGATCGGCAAAAAGTGGCTTTTGGTACAAGCTGTACTAGCATTAGCCTTTCTTTACTTGCCAATTCTCATCTTAATTATTTACTCCTTTAACGCCTCCAGATTCAATGCCGTTTGGCGCGGCTTTACCCTCGACTGGTACCGCAGTTTGTTTAGCAATGCAGGCGCGACGATTGCGACGAGTAGCAGCGCCGGAATCTGGACAGCACTCAACAACAGCTTGCTAATTGCAGCTATTTCGACTGTGTTAGCAACCGTTTTTGGTACAACGATGGCGCTAGCGCTGGAACGCTTTCATTTCCCGGGGCGCAAAGCAGTAGAAGCTTTACTGTTTTTGCCCATTATTATGCCCGAAATTACGATCGGCATTTCGCTGCTAGTTTTCTTTACCCTAGTATTTCGGATCGTAGAAAATCTCACGGGAATTCGCCTCAATCTCGGCTTACCTACTGTAATTATCGGCCACGTTGTCTTTAATATTTCCTTTGTGACTATTACTGTCAGGGCGCGTTTGGCGGAACTAGATCCGATATTAGAACAAGCGGCTTTTGACTTGGGCGCTAACGAATGGCGGACTTTTTGGCGAATCACTCTCCCCCTAATTTGGCCCGCTATTTTCAGCGCGGCACTGCTGGCTTTTACTCTGTCGCTGGACGATTTTGTCGTGACATTCTTTACCACCGGCGTCGGTTCAGTGACGCTGCCGCTATTTGTTTACGGCATGATAAAATTTGCAGTGACGCCCGCGATTAATGCCATTTCAACTTTGATGTTGTTCGCTTCCTTATTGCTGGTTTTATCATCGTTAAAGGTTCAGAAAACTTAAAAAATTTACTTTTCTGTGTCATAATTATTTTCGTCTGCAACTAACACAACCTATGAAACGCCTGCTGACTTTCCTACTTTTGTTTGTGATGAGTGCAACGGTGGCTTTCGGCTGTAGCCCCACAGGTGGCAACCAGCAGCAAGTGCTCAGCATTTACAATTATGCAAGTTATATCGCCCCAGAAGCGATCGCCCAATTCGAGAAAGTGAACAATGTTAAAATTCAATACGACACTTTCGAGAACAGCGACGCACTCTATGCCAAACTAAAACAGGGAAACCCGGGTTACGACTTAATATTTCCCGCCGATTACATGGTGAAAATCATGATCGCAGAAAATTTAATTGAGCCTCTGAATTTAAACAATATTCCCAACCAAAAAAACCTAGAACCTAAGTTTATCAATCAAGCTTTTGACCCGGGGAATAAATATTCCCTGCCCTACCAGTGGGGAACGATGGGAATTGGCTACAACGTGAAAGCAACCACGGGCGATATCAACAGTTGGGCGGCGATGTTCGATCCGAAATATACCGGAAAAGTGGCGTGGCAAGACGACGCCAGATACACATTTGCAGGAGTTTTAATGTATTTAGGATTTGATCCAAATACAACCAATCCCGAAGAGATTAACAAAGCCCGCGATTTGCTGCTTAAAAGTAAAAATATCATTGCAGCTTTTGTCCCCGACACGGGGCAAAATATGCTAGATCAAGGAGAAGTAAATTTGACAATGGAATGGAGCGGCGATATTTTCCAAGTGATGACAGAAAATCCTAATATCCGTTACGCTATTCCCAAAGAAGGAACAATCATTTTTTCTGACAACATGGCAATTCCCAAAGGTGCGCCCCAGAAAGAGTTAGCGGAGAAATTTATTAACTTTATTTTGCAGCCAGAAGTAGGCGCTAAAGTGTCTAATTTTACCCACTTCGGCTCGCCCAACAAAGCAGCAATCGCTCAAGGTTTAATCGACCCGAACGATTTGAAAAACCCTCAAATTTACCCGCCTGCGGAGGTGTTTGGCAAAATGAAATTATTGCAGGATGTCGGGAAAGCAACTGCATTGTACGATCGAGCTTGGACGGAAGTTAAAGCAGGGGCCGGAAAGTAGATATAAAACAGGTTTCTGCCGGGGCTGGTTTACTTTAATTTTTAGCTTGTTTTGGAGTTGCACCATTCTCAAGAACAGGCAAGATGCCTGTTCCACAAAGAATAAATTTCTTGTGGAACGGGCATATTGCCCGTTCCTAAACAAGTAATTGAGAATGGTGCAATATATCAGTTTAACCGGACTAGAACTCAGATTTTTATCAATCATACATACTAACACAATGCACGCTGTAGAAGTTTTAGACGTTTCCAAAGTATTTAAAAGTGTCCGCAGTCAAGATTTCTTAGCTGTAGACAACATTAATCTGCAAATTTACGATCGAGAATTCTTTTCTTTACTCGGCCCTTCCGGCTGCGGCAAAACTACAACTTTGCGAATGATAGCGGGTTTTGAAATTCCCACAGCGGGCGAAATTTACATTCACGGTCAACCGATGCAAAATCGCCCGCCATTTCACCGCCCTGTGAATACGGTATTTCAAAATTATGCTTTATTTCCGCACATGACAGTAGCACAAAATGCCGCTTTTGGGTTGGAAATGGAGAATTTGCCTCCGAAAACAATTCGCGATCGCGTTGCGGAAGCCTTAGCATTAGTACAGTTAACCGATGTAGAAAAACGCTATCCCCGCCAACTGTCAGGGGGACAGCAGCAGCGAGTAGCGCTAGCAAGAGCATTAGTCAAACAGCCGTCTGTTTTGCTTTTAGATGAACCCCTAGGAGCGCTGGATTTAAAATTGCGTAAAGAGATGCAATTAGAATTAAAAAAAATGCAGCGCAAATTGGGAATTACGTTTATTTATGTAACTCACGACCAAGAAGAAGCGCTAACTATGTCGGACAGAATTGCAGTTATGGATGGAGGAAAACTGCAACAAGTCGGGACGCCTGTTGATATTTATGAATATCCGAAAACGCGGTTTGTTGCTGATTTTATTGGCGACAGCAATTTTTTAAGCGGGCAAGTAGTAGAAAAGCAAAACGGTCAAATAATAGTGTTGGTTGACCAGCAGTTACCCGTGTTAGTTGCGACAGCCGAAGATATGCCCGCTGGGAAAATTGTCACCCTGGTGTTGCGGCCAGAAAAAGCTGCTATTTACCCGGCTAATTATGATGCTGCAAATAGTTGGCCGGGAATAGTAGAAGAGGCTATTTATATTGGCACTGACACGCGCTATACGGTGCGGTTGACTGCTAAAAGCTCGATCGCCCTTCGCCGACAAAACTTGCACAGAGATGACTTGCAGCGACACAAAGTCGGCGACAGCGTTCGAGTGGCCGTGCCGCCGGAAAGTATCTGCATTTTATGAAAGGTTCTGCTTAATTCAATCTCCCTTACTCGCGTGGTGGCGGAGGAGTTTCCGCTTCTTCGGGCGGCGGAATTTCCCCAGGAGTCGATTCCGGCGACGGCGAGAGACTCTCGGCCTCGGGCGAGGGAATGTCCGAAGGAGTCGATTCCGGCGACGGCAAGGGACTCTCAGCCCCGGGCGAGGGAATCTCCGAAGGAGTCGATTCCGGCGACGGCGAGGGACTCTCGGCCCCGGGCGAGGGAATCTCCGAAGGACTCGGGGCGGGAATTTCCGGCGGTGGCGCAAGTTGTTCGGGTTCTGGCTGGGGGCTTAGGAGGCTGCGTACCCACAAACCTAAAGCGCCGCAGGCTAACATCAGCCCCAACAGCCCCAGTAGGGGCAGCGAAAGCTTGGATCGCCGTTTTTGAACTGGTTCCGGGGCGGGGGAAGTTTCGGGGTACAACAACTGTTTGGACGATTCAGAAAGCTGAGATTCAGGAATCCTCCCGGACTTCTGGAGGGATCGCGGGAGGGACGGCGGCAGCGACACCGAGCCTGACACTGGCGCTGACGCCGGCGCTGACGCCACCGCCGGATCAAACAGTACCAATCTCTCCGGCGACATCCGACAGTGAGTGGCCACCACGGAGGTGTTGTCATAACCGTTTTTCTCGTTGGCGAGGCGAATCCAAGACTGAACCGCGGCTTCCAAAGACATTTTGCCCTCAAGCACCTCTGGGCCGTAATTCTCCCAAGAGCGCTCTACCCAGTCGTTGTCGCTCAAACCGTCGGAACACAGCAGCAGTAAGCCTTCCTCTTCGACAATAAATCGCTGAATCGTCGGGCGCAGGAAATCGGCGTCCCGCGTGCCCAAAGCTTGAGTCAGGGCTCCTGCATCGGCTCGCAGTTGAGTTTCCCAGTATAAACAGTGTCCTAGCTGGACTTCCCTTGAGGCTACGTCGTCGTCCACAGTCAGCCGGTGACAGTAATTTTTACCAATCCAATAAGCCCGGCTGTCTCCAACATTGACTAAATAAAGTTCGTGACTGTTATTCGAGGGCAAATCCTCGGAAATTTTCACTTTTTGAGGCAACTGGAGGGCCATCACCAAAGTTGTCCCCATCCGCTGTCGCAACTCTTTTCCCTGCTCGTTATTTTGAGCGGAAATCACATTATTCACAACTCTCACTATTTCTTCGAGTTGCTTGATGACCATTGCTGGCGTCATCAACTCTTCTTGTTCAGCAATTTCTGCGAGCAAATTTTGGATTAAAGCTTTCAGGGACTGCACGGCTAATTGACTGGCAACTTCTCCCCCTTCGTGGCCTCCAACCCCGTCGCAAACCATTGTCAAGTAAGGAATTAGTTTGTCGTTCCCTGAAGTTTTGCTAGATTGAAAATCAGTAGCAACCGGATAGCAACTGTCTTCATTTTGGGAGCGCTGCGGCCCGGTATCGGTCATGCCAACTACTTCTAAGTGCAGAGGCAATTTAGCGGCTTGTTCTAATAGTAAATCGTTGAGTTCCAGGGCGATCGCGTCGAAATTCATGCTGCTGCGGCGCATAAACTGACAAATCTCTCCGAGTTTCGGCTGCACCTCGGGTTGCGCTGATTCCACCAAACCTGACCACACATCTCCCAAATCCCGCAGCGTCGGTACAAAATTGCCCCGGTGCAGTTCCAGCAGGCGTACCCGCCAACCTTCCACCCGCAAATTTTGCGGTACCAGCAAACTCGAAGCGACTCCTTGTTCCGACAGCGGCGCCCACATTTGGAGCATTTGCCACAGCCAGTAAACTTGGCGCGCGGCGCTTGTCCCAGACCACGATTCTAAAATAGAAGGATACAGGCGACCGAAATTATTGATGGGCACATTTTCCAACAACAGCACCTCTGTTGCTTCCGATGGTTCCCCCAAAGAACAAAAACCGTATACTTCCGGGGTATGCAGCCGTTGGGGATACAAATGCAGGTAAGGCATAATCGTATCCGGCAGTTGTTCCGGGACGCTCGGAGGCACAACTGGACGGCTGTCGAGCCAGATTTGGGGTGAAATGACAAAGTATCGATCGGCTATTACCTTACCCGTCGGCACTTCCTCGGCTGCTTGCCCCACCACCCACACATAGCGATAAATTAAATCCGTTTCGCACGCTGCACAGTGCTGGCGGCCAAAGGTATTGCGGGGATCTGGACAGCTAAGATTCGGGCAATAAATGGGTTCGGAGAAACTGCTGATCATATCGAAATAGTTTGTGTAAAAACATTCTGAAGATATATGATTCGCAAGCTCAAATTCATGAGCTTGAGAATAAACTGATTTTAGCCCCTATCAATTTCTTAACTGCCTTTGGGCCCCTAGAAATTGTAGTTTCTGCCAGTCTGCACCGGCTTAAATTGTAATTTAAGTTACTAAACTCTGACTTGGAGTACGGTAGAAGCCTCAACCTGATACCGTGGCGCGAAAAATCGCTCAGAGGGCCAGCAAGTCGCAAACCCTTGCAGAGTCAGTTGTTTGCATTTCTTAAATCTTAAATTTCCAATCTAAGATCTAAATAGTATCACCTATTCTTTTTATGATCTGGACTCCCACGCTCCTTTGGCTGCTAGCTGGGTCTTTGCTGTGTTTGGCAGAGCTATTTCTCCCGACTGCTTTTGTCGCTTTTATGATGGGACTGAGCGCCTTCGCCGTAGCTGGATGCTCTCTCGTTCTACCTTACGTTAATTTACAAATATTCCTGTGGATGGTATTTTCGACTGTTTTTGTGCTGCTGTCTCGGCGGTTGATACCTAAAGGCAACGCAAGGGCGATCGCAGATTCTCAGGAAGCCAAAACTTTGACAGAAATTCCCCCCGGAGAAGCCGGCCGAGTCATTTATGAGGGGAATTCTTGGCAAGCTCGCTGCGAAGACACGAAGGCCACTATCCCCCCCAACCAAAACGTAATTGTCGTCGGACGGAAAGGCACTACTCTGATAGTTTTGCCAGAAAATTTATTGCATTCTTAAACAAAATGCGTAATTAATCACAGGCAATTAGTAGTTAGTCATCAGTCCTTAGTCAACATTTAACATTTAACAGTCAACAGTCAACATTTATAGGAGGCGACCGTGGAACAATACTTTTTACTCGTATTTTTGGCTTTAGGCGGCTCTGCCCTCGCAGGTTCCGTCAAGATTATTAATCAGGGCAATCAAGCGTTGGTGGAAACTTTAGGTAAATACAGCGGCAAGAAACTGGAACCCGGTTTGAATTTTGTCACGCCGTTTCTCGATCGAGTTGTTTACGAGCAAACAATTCGAGAAAAAGTCTTAGATATTCCTCCGCAAGCTTGTATCACCCGCGATAACGTTTCCTTCACTGTTGATGCTGTGGTTTACTGGCGGATTGTGGACTTGGAAAAAGCCTGTTACAAAGTAGAAAATCTTCAGTCAGCAATGGTAAATATGGTGCTGACCCAAATTCGCGCCGAAATGGGTCAACTGGATCTCGAACAAACTTTTACTGCCCGTTCTCAAATTAATGAAATTTTGCTCAGAGATTTAGACGTTGTTACCGATCCTTGGGGAGTTAAAGTAACGCGGGTAGAATTGCGCGATATTATCCCTTCTAAAACTGTACAGGAATCGATGGAATTGCAGATGGCAGCCGATCGACGCAAGCGGGCGGCAATTCTGACATCCGAGGGAGAACGCGAGTCAGCAGTTAACAGCGCCAAAGGTAAAGCAGAAGCGCAAGTTTTGGATGCAGAAGCGCGCCAAAAAGCGACTATTTTGGAAGCGGAAGCTCAACAAAAGGCGATCGTCCTGAAAGCTCAAGCAGAACGCCAAAGTCAGGTTTTGAAAGCTCAAGCTACTTCTGAGGCCTTGCAAATCATCAGCAAAACTCTGCAAAATGACCCCACGGCCCGCGAAGCTTTACAATTTTTGTTAGCTCAAAACTATCTGGATATGGGTCTAAAAATTGGCACCAGCGACAGCAGCAAGGTGATGTTTATGGACCCGCGCAGCATTCCCGCTACGCTCGAAGGAATGCGATCGATCGTTGGGGAAGGTAATAATAATGAGGTGAAAAAGTAGTCTTAGCTAGAATGGGCAATTGAAAGAGACTGGTAACTCTGTATGAGGAATGAAACCCCTCATACAGAGTTATCATGAATAGCAAAAATAATTGGGTAATCACGCAGCACATGGTTAAATAATCGGCGTTGCTGAATTAAGATATGATTGATTCTGATAACAATTCACAAAAAACAATTCAACACAAGTCATCTTCTAGGGAATCTCCTGAATGTAAGTCAACTCATATCAATAAACATGGGCGCAAAAAAGGTAAGCACAACTACCTGTGTGTTAACTGTGGGAGACAATTTATAGACTGCTATCAACCTCACAGAGGTTATCTTCAAGAAGTTAAAGACGAATGCCTAAAAATGTATGTTAATGGCATGGGGTTAAGGGAGATTGAGAGAGTCAAAGGTGTACATCATACAACAATTATGAATTGGGTCAAACAACTAGGATAACTCCTGCCCAATTTTTATGAGGGACAGACAATTACCGAAATTGGATAATTAGAAACATTGGTCGGCTCACAAAAAACAAACTTTGGCTTTAGACAGCAGTATATCAGTTAAAAACAAGTATTTGAGGATGGGTACTAGGAGAGCATAGTAACAAAACATTTAAACCTTTATGGGGCGTAGTTAGTAAAGGTAAATGCTATTTTTATGTGACGGATCACCCGAAAGTTTACCCGATGTTTATTCCCGAGGGAAACCAGATTAATCCGAGGTTTGGTTTGACTCACGCCCAGAGTACCATTCTCATTTAACAGGCTTTCGGGCCTGTTCCACAAACAATGAATGCTTGGGTGGACTCTTATAGCCAGCCCATAAAAGCCTTATTGAGAATGATGCAAAATCTCAGGTTTCACCCTTTTTAAATTGGCTAACTCTATCTTGAAATCGCCTGGTATCTATTTAAACATCGATATTCAGGCAACTTCTCTTCGCCGTTAACCTAATAACTCGACACCGTTAAAACGATCGCCTCCCTATCTCCCAACACCAAACCATACTCCAAACCCTCAACAACCGCTTGATAAGAAGCATCCAAAATATTACCAGAAACCCCCACAGTCGTCCAGCGGTCTTGACCGTTACTAAACTCAACCAACACGCGAGTTTTAGCAGAAGTTCCCGCACCGGAGTCCAGAATCCGCACCTTGTAATCTGTCAGGTAAAAATGGGCGATCGCCGGATAAAAATTCACCAAAGCTTTCCGCAAAGCCGCATCCAAAGCCGAAACCGGGCCGTTTCCTTCGGCAGCTTCCAAAATATTTGTACCGTTTACTGACAATTTGACGGTGGCCAAAGCCGTACAATCTTCGCCAACCTTATCGCAGTGCACTTGAAATCCCTTAATTTCAAACCACGGCGGCCGTTGTTCCAAGGCTTCCCGCATTAACAATTCAAAAGACGCCTCAGCACCCTCAAATTGATATCCCTGACTTTCCAAATCTTTCAATTTTTCTAGAATTTGGCGACAAGCAGGATTTTTGCGATCGAGATCCATTCCAAAAGTGCGCGCCTTCGCCAAAACATTGCTCAAACCCGCTTGATCCGAAATCACAATTCGCCGCCTGTTGCCAATTTTTTCCGGTTCCAAATGTTCGTAAGTTAACGGATTTTTCTCCACAGCCGATACGTGGATTCCGCCCTTGTGAGCAAAAGCCGAAAGACCCACAAAAGGAGC
Organism: Microcoleus sp. MON1_C5; assembly: GCF_036701875.1. Classification (NCBI taxonomy): domain Bacteria; kingdom Bacillati; phylum Cyanobacteriota; class Cyanophyceae; order Oscillatoriales; family Microcoleaceae; genus Microcoleus; species Microcoleus sp. MON1_C5. Next base: position 69,408 of record NZ_JAUBRN010000015.1, read on the forward strand.
ATGATCATCGGGAGCAAGATTGACAATTTCGCTGATCGATCGACTTACTTGAGTTAATTTAACTAATTGCTCGTCTTCAATGCAATTATGACCCAACTTTAGCTGAAAATTAGGAATTAAGGAACATAAATCGGCATTGCCGCAGCGTTCGCCGTAACCGTTAATAGTTCCCTGTACCATCGTCACCCCTTCCTGCACAGCAGCCAAAGCATTAGCAACTGCAACTCCCGAGTCGTTGTGAGTATGAATTCCTAACTGCACAGGTACTTCGCGATTGGTTCCTAAAGCTGCTAAAACATCGCGAACAACCTGACTGACTTCGTGAGGTAAAGTACCCCCGTTAGTATCGCAAAGCACCAGCCATTCTGCACCGGCATCCGCCGCCGCTTCTAAAGTTTTAATAGCATAATCTCGATTGTGCTTGTAGCCGTCAAACCAGTGTTCGGCATCGTAAATAACGCGCCTTCCCTGACTCCGCAAATATTGAATTGTATCTCGAATCATCGCCAGATTTTCTTCTAGCGTCGTCTTCAAACTTTCAATAACGTGCAAATCCCACGACTTGCCAAACAGCGTCACCCAGCGAGTACCGGCGGACAAAATAGCCTGCAACATTTCATCATTAGCTGCTGTAGTTCCCGGCCGCCTAGTCGAACAAAAAGCTACCACTTCTGCTTGAGTTAGGGGCTGTTCTTTGAGACGCCAAAAAAATTGTACGTCTTTAGGATTCGCCCCCGGCCAGCCGCCTTCAATAAAGGGAATTCCTAAACTGTCTAACTGCCGAGCAATTCGCAGTTTGTCTTCGAGAGATAAGGAGAGTCCCTCACACTGAGCACCGTCTCGCAGCGTGGTATCGTAGATCCAGAGCCGATTTGTCATGGGAAATTGCGATCGAGAAATTGGTAATATATCACTTACCATATTAGATGAATTTATTTGAATTTAATGCGATAATATATAGGAAAATTAACATAAATCTAACTGGGGTAAATTGCTGTGGTCAAGGTACAAGCGCAAGGCAAAACATTTGAGTGCGATCGCGGAGCGAATCTCCGTGAAGTATTGCTCAAAAACGGCATCGATCTCTACAACGGCAACGCCAAAGTCATCAACTGCCACGGCCTCGGCACTTGCGGCACCTGCGCCGTCACCGTCGAGGGCGAAGTTTCCGAGTCCCAGTGGCGCGAAAAAGCCCGACTTTCGGTTCCTCCCCATACTCCCGCCTCCAACCGCCGTTTGTCCTGTCAAACCAAGGTTTTAGGCGATATTAAGGTGACAAAATATGATGGTTTCTGGGGTCAAGGTTCTGAAACTGTCTGGAAACCCCAAGCATAGATTTTTTGTTAAGGAAGGCAGATAGGACGATCGCCTTGCCAGATAATCTGTAAGACTTGTGCAAGAATTCTAACTGTAAGGTGCAGACGGGGCACCTTACCATAAAGAAACCCGAGAGGTCAAAAAAGCCAGAAAGTCCATATAAAAGTTAATGAATTCATCTAAAGATATTCTGATTATTGGCGGCGGAATAATTGGCCTTTCGCTAGCAGTAGAACTGAAATTGCGAGGGGCATCTGTCGCAGTTCTTACCGCCGATTCTAAACAACCGACGGCCCGGGCTGCTGCTGGAATGCTTGCCCCGCAAGCCGAACGAATTCCCCCCAGTCCGATGCTGGATTTGTGCTTGCAAAGCCGCGCACTGTATCCCGCCTGGGTGGAACGGCTAGAAGATATTACCGGATTGAAAACGGGATATTGGCGATCGGGAATTCTCGCGCCAGTGTGTCAAAATGAGCCTCAAGAAAAGCCACTTTTGTCAACCCTTAACTCTCAATGGTTGGACAGAGATACTGTTCGCCAGCACCAGTTTGGATTAGGTCAAGAAGTAATTGGCGGTTGGTGGTATCCTGACGACGCTCAAGTAGACAACCGCGCTTTATTTCGGACGCTTCAGGCCGCAACTAAAGAATTGCAGATTGAGATTATTCAAGGCAATGCCGGGGAAATTATTCGGCAGGGAAACCGAGTTGTTGGCATTGAAACAACAGCAGGAAAATTCCAAGCAGACCGTTATGTTTTGGCTGCAGGTCCTTGGTCTGAGAAATTATTAGATATTTCTGTTTTTCCAAGAAAGGGGCAAATGCTGTCAGTATGTGTACCAGAAGATTGTGGAGTTATCCAGCCCCTGCAAACTGTTCTATTCGGGACTGGCATTTATATTGTGCCGCGTCAAGATGGCAGAATTATTATTGGCGCAACTAGCGAAAATGTCGATTTCACGCCGGGAAATACGCCTGCGGGAATGCAAAGTTTGCTAGCAGGAGCGATTAAGTTATATCCCGAATTACAAAACTATCCAATTTTGGAGTTTTGGTGGGGATTTCGGCCGGCTACTCCTGATGAATGGCCGATTTTAGGTGCTAGTGCTTGGGAGAATTTGACATGGGCTACGGGGCATTACCGCAATGGCATTTTGTTGGCTCCGGTGACGGCTAAATTGTTGGCTGATTTGATGGGGAATCAGAACTCAGATCCGTTATTGGCTGCTTTTCATTATTCGAGGTTTCCTGAATCTTGGAAGTTTGAAAATGGTAAATAGTGAGATTTTTTGCTTTTTTTAAGACGAGGCAGAGCCGGGGAACGAGAAACGAAAGTCAACCAAAAAGATATTTTTTGCTATAATCTAATCAGCACAATACGGTTTTGTAAGTTATGACTTTCAGTGATGTGGTCGAGACGATAAAGAATCTTTCTACTGACGAAAAGCAAGAGCTTCAACTGTTGTTGAAGCAATATCTCCGGGAAGAACGTCGCGAAGAGATGTATCAAAACTTTAAGTCAGCGCAAATTGAAGAACAAAAAGGTGAACTGAAATTTTTCGCTAACATCAATGAACTCAGAGTAATGATAGAGGAATAATCGTGGAAGTCAGTTTCAGTTCTTCATTCAAGCGTGCTTTCAAAAAGCGGATCACAGGCGATGCTGATTTGGAAGCTAGGTTTTGGCAAAAGCTGGAACAGTTCATCAGAGAGCCGTTTGAACCAAGCTTAAAAACTCATAAATTGTCCGGTAGGCTCAAGGAGTTTTGGAGTTTTAGCGTAGATTACGACGAAAGGGTACTTTTCTACTTTACAGAAGACGGAAAAGCTGTGTTTGTAGATTTGGGAAGTCATGATGAAGTATATTAATCAACACAACACTTGCTACAGTAATCTGTCTCTGTAGGGTGCACAGTGCACACCTTACCGCTGTAAGTAGCGCGCCAAACCATTTTTTGGTAAGTCTTGAATTAGTTCGCATCCTGTTTTTTGGGTTGGTTTAATTCCCTGCATTTAGCGGCAGCCAAATCGTAAGCATTTTGGTAATCGCTACCGCCTAACATCAAATCGCCGTAATATTCATAAGGTTGATTGCCATAAATCGGCAGCGGGTCGTCTTCAGGATAATCTTCTTTTGATTCTTCTAGGATTGCTTTGAGTTTCTTGACGCTGAAGCGCTGGACTGGGAAGTAATGAATGTCTTGAGCGATGAAACCGAGATGGGGAAAGGTTGGGTCAATAATTCGCTCGTCGAGTTCAATCCAGCTATATTCGATGGGTTTATATGGCACTCCCGGCACGGCTAAAAAGCCTTGAACATAAATCGCGCCCTCGGTGGCTAACGCTGCTTTACAGGCGTTGTCAAAGCAGTTTTTACGGTTGCTTTTGATGCGAGCGGCCATTTCAATAGAAAGCGTCTCATCTAATAGTTCGGTCATAACCCATTTCTAGTCGCGTGTGCGATTAGATTGTAGCAAATCAGAGCTATCTCAGAACACAAAAAACGCAGGCAATTGCGATCGCTCCTCAAATTCTATTTTCAAGGAATTGAGCCAAAATCCTCTGCGGTTCTGGATGTTGTGTCAGCTTTGGTTTCCGAGATGGGCCATTTGTCGATCGCCCCTATAGCCCGCCAATAAAAAGTTTTCGCCAGTAGCCAAAATTTTGAACCTGCGATCGAGCTGGGGTAGAACCCGGTACGGTAAAGTGTGGCACAGACGATGCAAGCAAAAATAGCGGCATACATCACCGAAGGTCGATCGTGCAACCAACAATCATATTAATGCCTTCGGGTGCAGCAATTTGTTCGGCGGCTGACAGGCTTCACAGTTTTTTCTGCAAACAAAGTTGAGTTATGACGATTCTCGCTGAGACATGGGAATATCCTCGGATTGGTAACAACCGGGAAATAAAGAAAGCCCTGAAAGCATTTTTTACTGGGAAATTAGAGACAGATGCTTTATTGCAGACTGTTCTCGCGCTGAAAAATATGGTAAAGTCTGCTACAGTGCGGCAGCAAGCAAGAAACCAATGCGAGTTGAAAATAACAAGCGGTAAGGTAGCTTTGGGTATTGACAGAATCTGTTGATTCACCAAAATATGCTGACCATTGGATACACTGCTTGAAATGGATTTTTCATGCCTGGTTGATGCCTGGTGATTTGTCATGTAAATCTGCCTATCAATACACCTTTGAAGTGGCAGGTTGATACGGTTCTCCATCACTTACCATTCCTAACTGAATTAATTGTCTAGCAAAGATGATCATTTGCAACGACGGTTAATAGAGCCATCCCCTATCTCACATTTGCTTGAAATCATGGCGACATAAAATTCCACCCAATAAATTATTCTTCTCCTAACAGGTAAGGAGAAAATACAACTCAATTTGCGGCAATGATTAGCAATTAGTACCGCATTTGGTTATGATTAAGTACGTCAAATCTGGGATAAGCTTCAGCTTGGCTAAACCACAAAAAAGAGGAGCTAATGAACTAAATATTATCAGCAATTTTGTAAAGTATGGGTCAATTTTCAACCGCAATTCACCCAATTACCTGCAATAAAACCCTGCCAAAAATAGCCAGCTTCTCCTGATGGTAAGCTAAGCAATTCTCCACACACCATAGATATACTGAATGAAAACCGCGATAAAAAAGTCTGATTTTGTGCTAGCTCCTTATATGAAGAGCAACAACTTGAAAGCTAGTTGCCAAATACTCAATACAGTGATTCCTTATACATTGTTATGGTTTTTAGCCTTTAAAGCTGCTGCCATTTCTGTATTCCTGCTCCCGCCGATAATGGTGTTGATGACACTTTTTTCAGGACGTTGTTTCTCTTTGATGCACGATTGCGGACACTATTCTCTTTTTAGTTCCAAAAAAGTCAATCGCCTTATGGGTTTTCTGCTAGGTATTATCAATGCGATTCCTCAGTACCCCTGGTCGAGGGGACACGCTTATCACCACAAACATAATGGTAATTGGGATATGTACCGAGGTCCTTCGGCATTGATATCCACCGAAAAATTTGCGGCGCTAAGCCCCTTTAGTCAAAAGATGTATCAGTTACTCAGACACCCATTGATGCTGTTTCCCGGTGGTTTTTTCTATCTAATTATTAAGCCACGACTCGCGCTAATCTTGGGAATTACTGGTTTTATCCGACATATTTTTGCTTATCTAAATCAAGATTTAGGCATGGGTTTACCTGCAATCATTGCTTCTTATAAATCCAAACATTGGTATACGACGGCTGAGTTTTGGGATTTACTGTTCAACAATATTTGTGTTGTTGGTAGCTGGATTTATCTGAGCCACTTACTTGGTTTTGGCTTTTTCTGGAGTGTTTACTCAATTGTCATGACCTGTTCAGCAGCGATATTTATCTGTATTTTCTTTGTTCAGCATAATTTTGACGGTTCCTACGCTCATAAAGCCGAGGGTTGGGACTATCTTCTTGGCGCAATAGAAGGCAGTAGTTACCTAAAATTACCAACTCTTCTCAATTGGTTTTCGGCTGATATTGCTTACCACAATATTCATCATCTCTCTGAGCGGATACCTAACTATAATCTTCAGGCCTGTCACAATGCTAATATTCACCTGCTTGCTAATTCAAAATCCCTAACAATTCGCGATATTCCTGACTGCTTCCAATTCATTCTTTGGGATGCTGCTTCAGATAGTCTGCAATCGATTAAATTATGGCAACAACAACAAGAAATCCCCTTCAGTAAGGTAGCTAATTAAAGTCGGTGGGAATAAATTTGGTTGCTTTTTTAGCACCAAATCCTATGATTAGGAAGGCAGTTAGTGGGATAAGTTTCAACCCTAACTTTCCTGGTTAAGTAGGTGGTTACAAATAAACATTAGATGGATAGGGCTGGTTTAACCGCGAGCTATACTAGCAGCCAGTTTATTCTGACAAACCCCGCCCTTCTCGTCACCAGTTTATTTGCACCTACCTATTTATCTAGGGTCTAACTCTAGATAACTCAAAGTATCGGTCACTTTTCAATGCAGCAATTCCTCTAATTTTTGCTGGTTCCACAAATACTGATAAAGCCCTGTTTGCCCTACCAATTCAATGTGAGTGCCACTCTGAACTATTTCTCCTCTCTCCATCACAAAAATGCGATCGGCACTAGCCGCCGCTGACATTTGATGCGAGATAAAAATTACCGTTTTGCGATCGGTTCCCGTTGCCAAGTTTCGCAAAATGTCGGTAGCAGTTTGATTGTCAACGCTGGAGAGAGCGTCATCCAAAATTAACACCGGGGCGTCAACTAACAAAGCGCGAGCAAGTGCCGTCCGCTGCCGCTGTCCGCCGGATAAAGTAATGCCGCGCTCGCCGACAACTGTTTTGTACTGCTGCGGAAAGTTGAGGATTTCGGCGTGAATTTGCGCTTGTTTTGCGGCGGCTTCAATCTCCGGCTGTTCTGCTAAAGGGTTACCGTAGCGGATGTTATTCTTGATGGTAGTGCCGAACAGAAAACTTTCTTGCGGAACGTAGGCGATCGCCCCGCGCAATTGGGTCAATTTTACCTCGGTAATATCCTGTCCGTCTAAAAATAACTGACCCGGAGCGATGTCCAGCAGTCTGGGCAGCGCATTAGCTAAAGTTGATTTTCCCGAGCCGATCGCCCCAACAATTGCGACAGTTTCTCCCGGTTTTATGGTAAAATCAACATCTTTAAGCGCGGGTGTCTTAGCACCGGGATAAGTATAATTTAGATGGCGGGCAACAACTTCGCCTTTGACTGGAGTTGGCAGTTCACCTGCATCGGCAGCATCCTTAATTTGCGGTTCCACAGTCAGAATTGATTCGATGCGATCGACACTCACTTCTCCCCGCTGGTAAGCAGTAATCGTGAAACCCAACAGGGCCGTCGGAAACACCAAACGCTCGACATAAATCAGCAACGCCACAAAATCGCCAATGCTAATTTGACCATTAGCAATTGCCCCGCCACCAGCAGAAAGCAGCACCAACAAACTGATACTTGCCAAACCGCCCAGCAGCGGAAAAATAAAGTTTCTAGTTTTTGCTAATTCCAAATTGGCTGATAGCAACTGTGCGTTGGAATTGCGAAAAGCTCGGCGTTCATTTTCTTCTTGAGCGTAGATTTTAATTACGGACATCCCGCTCATATCCTCCTGAATCAAATCGCTCATCGCCGACAATTCCTCTTGCACGGCTAACTGTTGGATGCGAAGTTTGTCGCTAAATAACTGCACCAAAACTAACATTAAAGGGTAAACGGCGATCGCAAACAACGTCAGCCTTACATTAATCCCCAACATCACCGGCAAAGTCAAAGCATAAGCAAATGCCGTATTCGCCAAACTGAGTACCGCAAACCCCACCAAGCGCCGAATATTGTCCAAATCGGAAGTAGCGCGGTTAATTAAATCTCCTACCGTATTGGCGGCAAAATAAGACGGTTCTAATGTTAATAAATGGTTAAAAATTTGCTGTTTGAGGTCAAATTCTACTTGACGCCCCACGCCAAACAGCAGAATCCGCGACACCATCCGAATTACCCACATAATTGAGGCGAGGATCAGAATTAGTGCCACGAAGTTGAAAACTTCGTCAAATTTAGTCGCAACTTGGAGAGTGTCAACTGAATTCCGAATCAGCAGGGGAATGTAAACGCCCACAGCATTGACAATTAACAGCGAAAAAATGCCCCAGAATGTTGGCTTCCAGTGCGGGCGCATATAAGAGCCGAGTTTTTGCAGTCGAGAATAACGAGCCATTTGTTAGTGCGTAATTTGAGATTGATTGAGGAAAGGAAGAAGGTTCGGCAACGGATTTTGTAACGGATGTAACGGATGTAACGGATGTAACGGATGTCAGGAAGAAGGAAGAAGGAAGGCGCAATCTTCAGCTCACGTTTTCAGCAATTAAGAACGTCCTAATAGTCTTGGCGGTTGCTATAGAAGGTAGAAGTTTGAAAAAAGAAGAGAAGCTCTATCGAAAGGTAGATGACCGAAAACACAAGTTAAGAAGTTTTTAATAAAAATTCTGCTTTGGGATAACGTGCCATCAAAATTAGGTTTTGGTATTAACTAAAACCTGATTATATCGATATGTAACAAACCACATTATATCTGTGGGAACACGAGATCTGTGGGGACACGGCAATGCCCTGTCCTTAGCCACCCGGAACGAGCTCGCCCAAATCTCCCATCCGCCCCCGCAATCCCCCCCAGCGTTGAGTCGCGCTACAATCAAAAATCGATCGACTTAGCACTCAGCCTCAGAGAGTGCTAAATTTGCTAATGTAAGCGATTGGAGACAAACATGACCAAAATAGTTGCATTTAGCGACAAATCTCGGCGGGCACTAGAACGCGGCGTCAATCAACTCGCCGATGCTGTCCGCATCACCTTGGGCCCGAAAGGCCGGAACGTCCTATTGGAAAAGAAATACGGCGCTCCCCAAATCGTTAACGACGGTATCACCGTTGCTAGGGAGATCGAACTCGAAGACCCCCTGGAAAATGCCGGCGCTCGCTTAATTCAAGAAGTCGCCTCCAAAACTAAAGATATCGCAGGCGACGGCACAACAACCGCAACGGTTCTAGCTCAATCCCTGATTCGCGAAGGTTTGAAGAATGTAGCCGCGGGCGCGAACCCAGTCGCGCTGCGCCGGGGTATTGAAAAAACGATCGCCCACTTGGTGCTGGAAATCGAGAAATTGGCGAAACCCGTCGAAGGGGCTGCAATTGCTCAAGTCGCTACTGTCTCCGCCGGTAACGACGAAGAAGTCGGCGCCATGATTGCCCAAGCAATGGAAAAAGTCACCAAAGACGGCGTAATTACTGTTGAAGAGTCGAAATCTCTGACAACAGAATTGGAAGTTGTCGAAGGGATGCAGTACGATCGCGGATATCTTTCTCCGTATTTCGTCACTAACACCGACCGCATGGAAGTTGAGTACGAAAACGCTCGCCTCCTGATTACCGACAAAAAAATTAGCTCGATTCAAGAACTAATTCCAGTTCTCGAAAAAATCGCCCGCACAGGTCAACCGCTGCTAATTATCGCCGAAGATATTGAAGGCGAAGCTTTGGCAACTCTGGTAGTCAACAAAGCCCGCGGCGTATTGAACATCGCAGCAACGAAATCTCCTGGTTTTGGGGAGCGGCGCAAAGCTATGCTTCAAGATATCGCCGTGCTCACCGGCGGTCAACTGATTTCTGAAGAAGTCGGACTCAGCATTGATACCGCAACCCTAGAAATGCTCGGTACCGCCCGCAAAATTACGATCGACAAAGAAAACACGATCATTGTTGCTGGCGAAGAACACAAAGCTGACGTGCTAAAACGGATCGAGCAAATCCGCAAGCAGCTAGAAGCGACGGATTCCGACTACGACAAGGAAAAGCTAACCGAACGCATCGCCAAACTCGCCGGCGGCATCGCTGTAATTAAAGTCGGCGCAGCTACCGAAACCGAGCTCAAAGACCGTAAACTGCGTATTGAAGACGCTTTGAACGCTACGAAAGCTGCTGTGGAAGAAGGTATCGTTGCCGGAGGTGGCACGACGCTAATTCACCTGATTACAAAAATAGATGCGATCAGAGATACTTTAGACGCCGAAGAACAAGTAGGTGCTGACTTGGTGAAGAAAGCTTTGGAAGCACCTTTGCGTCAAATCGCTGATAATGCCGGCGTTGAAGGTTCCATCGTCATCGAGCGAGTGCGGGCGAGCGAGTTCAACATTGGCTACAACGCACTCACCGACGTGTACGAAGATATGATTGCCGCCGGGATTATTGACCCGGCTAAGGTGGTGCGATCGGCTTTGCAAAATGCCGGTTCCATTGCTGGTATGGTGCTGACCACTGAAGCTGTGATTGTCGAAAAACCCGAGAAGAAAAAAGCCGGCGGCGGCGACATGGGCGACATGGGCGGCATGGGCGGCATGGGCGGCATGGGCGGCATGGGCGGCATGGGCGGCATGGGCGGCATGGGCGGCATGGGCATGATGTAGTCTTCAGCCATGAGTTTGTAGTCTGTAGAGTGCGCCATAAGCACCGTGGGTGCAAACAAGCGCGTCTTATGTACTACCCGTCTACTGTTTGACGATTAAGGCAGCTTCTCCCTCCGGCATCCCCTGAGAGTCCGGGGGGAGAAGCTATCCAAGTCCCCTTCTTAAGGGAGATGCAATGGGGCTCGGCATTAAGCTATAAGCGATATTTCTCAGGGATTTTAAGCTTAAGTTGACACCTATGCAGTGCGCGCCCTCTCGGTCAACTAAAATCCTTCCCAGAAACCGCGTCTCCCCCTCTGCCCTTATCCTTTAAGACGAGGGAGTTACATTGTTGCTGTGCAAGTCTTGAGGAGATTGAAACAGAGTTTCGAGATAAACTCTCGCAGCTTGGCGATAACTGCGCGAAGCTTCAGGCGTACCGCTATCGGCATTCTGCAACAAAAACAGCGACAGGGCCGCGCAAAATACTCGGTCTAGATCCCATTCGGGATGGGTTTCCAGGTAAGTTTTGAGAGAATCGTGCAGCGTTTCGGGAATTTCAGCAAAAATACTGACTGTTGGGTTCATCATTTTTTTTAGTCTCGCTAATAAATTGAAAACAGAACCCCCCCTTCGGCCGGATACAGGTGCAGGCACAGCCGAAATCAGAGCGCTTTTTTTTAGGTCGGTCGCATCATTGTGCGCTATGAGGGGGTGGGTTTGTCAATGTTGCGAAATATTACAAAGTCCTTTATATAAAAAAAAGGTTTACCAAAGAATAAGCTTTTCAGGGCATTTTTTGTTACATATCTTTATGTCTTGGGCGGTTTATGAGGGATTGGGCAGCAAGTTAAGGAAATCCCCAATTCCGCAGCAAGATGCTACCGTGCCGTTAATTTCTGTGGAAAACTTTGTCGAATCTGTGGAAAACCTCAGACTTGCCTGGGGAAACGCTGTGGAATGTTTAGGGAAAAGTCAGGGAAAAAATAAGAATTGCAAAGGGCATGGGGCATGGGGCATGGGGCATGGGGCATGGGGCATGGGTAGCAAATAACAAATGATTAATGACTACTGACTGCTGACTGCTGACTGCTGACTGCTGACTAATGACTTCCTAAGTGCCACTCTGCCGCTTTTTGGCGGATGGTTGCCAATTCTGCCGGCGGCCTTTTGTCGAGATTGGCTAAGAGAAAGCTCATGCGACCGATCGACTGAAGTTTGTCGCGGTGGCGCGCTAGGAAATCCCAGTAGGGAAGATTTATCATCTGTGCGGTTGATAGCAGCTTGGTTCTGCCAAAGTCGATCGCCTAATATCCAAACGCCAACAGTCATTTTATTTGTTTCACCATTTCACCATAAAAGTTATCTTTTACTTTTCATGAGGGCTGGTCGTTTATTCCGAAAAATTAATTGGCTGAAAAATCACAACAAATCAAAACTCATAATTTCTCCGCTTGTGGCGAGAACGTACTTGAGCATAACATTGATTTCCAAAGATAGGGACACCGACCAGCAAATTTAAAATTTATGTCGCTGTATCCTTCAGATGTTAATAACTTGGTCAGCGTCTCTACTGAAAAAAATTTAATGTGACCGTTATCCCAAAGAACGGTAAAATGTTTATCTAGTTTGCCGGAAACCGCTAAAGCCAGATTTTTTAAATAGCCGTGATAGGGTGTGGAAATAATTAGTCTTCCTCCCGGAGCGAGGCATTTTTTGGCAGTTTTGGCTAGTTCTTTAGGATAAAGCAAGTGTTCGATTACTTCAATAGCTAAGACAACATCAAATGAGTTCAGAATATCGGTATCTGGGAGGTCGTAAATATCTGCTTGGATAAACTGACACTCCGGGAAACTTTGACGAGAGATGGCAATTCCGGGCGCAGAAGTGTCAACGCCGACAACTTCGCAGCCGTGCTCTGCGATAACGTGACTGAGGCTGCCATTGCCGCAGCCGAGATCCAAAACTCGGAGTTTTGTCTTGCTGGTCTGCTGAAGTGTCGCCAGCATTTCTAAAAGGGGAGATATCAAATAAGCGTGATGATATCTCGGACGGTTGTTTGTGTAATAATACGTATAATTGGTAAAGTTTTTTTTCATCGATTAAGCTATGGAGATTATTGCCGAGACCGCGAATTTACGGAGCGTGGGTGCACTGTTTGGGCCACGGTTGCCCACATTAGGGTTGTCAGAGTCGATCGGCAGCTCGATCGTCTCATTCTTTTTGTTTGACAGGTGAATTATTGTCACCGAATCAATCGGGTGGCAAAAGAAATCTTTGACAGGGTGCAAAATCTTGCATCGCCCATCTCTGGCCCATCTCTCGAAGGCATTCGGAAAGAAAAAGTCCGATGGAGCAGAATTCTCTCTGTATACTAGCCGGAGACAGAACTTTTTGCCCGTTAATTTTGATCCAAGAGTGCATCCATGCGATTCTAGCTTCAAGCAAGTGCGGTATGTCCACCCGAGGCTTTTTTGCAGCCTGAAAAATTGGCCCCTGGGCGATGAGGTGCCAGTCGCTCCGAGAATTGAGAAGGGAAGTGTGACCGAAATCACAGGCATTTGCGAAACAAATTGCTGAGCATATTTGGGTCAACACACTTAGAATCGAGATTACTACAGTGGCTTCTATAATTGTGTTTAAATGTTGTTCTGAAGCTGTGTTGTTCAGTCAGCAGAGCCCCCTAGACAGATTCAGGCTTTCGGTCTGGTTTATTTCACTGTAATGGTCGCTGTTGGGTGTTGCACCTTAATTTAGATATTTCCTATGGTTAAGTTAGGTCAATCCTCCTTTCGCCGTATTTTACTGTCGCGGATTTTGTTGCTCAGCGTACCGGTTCTACTGGTGGGGGAGTATGTTACCTATCGCAAGGCACGCTCGACGCTTCTGGAAACTGCTCGTCTAAACTTGACAGAAAGTGCAGCCAGAAAAGCAGAAACTATTGAACAGCGGGCGAAATCGCTGAAGTCGAATCTGATCGGCGCTTCGGAAAGCTCGATGTTGCAGTCTGTAAATCCGAAGGATTATCAAAAGTTTATCGCGCAATTAGGGCAGCGGTTGCCAGCGCAGGTTGATTGCTTGCAATTGACTAATTTAAAGACAAATCAAGTGATAGCAAGCACTTGCGGGCAGCAGCCGATTCAGTCGCTGCCGGCAAAATTTTGGCCGCCCGTACAGCAGCAGCAAACGCTGCTGGACGACAAGAGCGTTTACATTCGTCTGTCCTTACCTCCGCAGCGACAGGGGACAGCAAACGATCGGAAGGGGGCTTTGGGGGCTGAGGATTTTCCAGAGGCGGGTAAAGAAGGCCGCGATACCCAAGCGAGTTTGGTGTTGAGCGCTCCTGTTTACATTCGTCGGGGCAATACCCTGCAGTTGAGTTATGCTTTGAGTTTGCAGTCGGCCTTGCCTGTGCAAACCAGCGCTCCCAAAGGTTCTTTAGCCGGCTATACGGTGGCGATCGACCAAGATGGGACGATTTTGGCGCACCCGAATATCAACCGCGTGGGCCGCAATATCGACCAAGAGGCAGATGCCGCTCGACTAAAAAGTATTGTCAGAAGGGCGATCGCAGGCGGAAAAGATTTTCTCCATCTATTTTCCTTTGAAAGGAATGGTGTAGAGTTGCTAGCAGGATACGCTGCTATCCCGAGTCCTACAACTAAACAGGAGAACAGCAAGTGGATTATTTTAGCTGTCTCTCGTTTAGATTACGCTCTGTCAGGTTTGGAAGAAATTCAGCAAGTTTTATTTAATTTAATTGTAGGTTTGGTTGCTGCTAGTATCATCGCGACTTTATATCTGTCTCGCGACTTGGCGCGTCCTGTGGAAAAACTGAGAGACTACGCGATGAAAGTAGATACGGAAGTGTCGCAGACAGTGCCCCAAGATTTCCAAATTAGGGAATTTAATCAACTATCAGAAGCACTCAACAGCATGGTGCAGCGCCTCAGATCCTGGGCCCGAGAATTGGAAGTCGCAACCAAAGAAGCGCAAGTTGCCAATCAATTAAAAAATGAATTTTTGGGGAATATTTCTCACGAATTGAGAACGCCACTTAACGGGATTATTGGTTTTATTCAAATTGTGCGGGACGGCTACTGCGATGACCGAGATGAAGAAATGGAATTTTTACAACGGGCCCACGATTCGTCAATGCAATTGCTCAATATTATTAATGATATTTTGGACATTGCTAAAATAGAATCCGGCACGTTCTCGATGATCTTAGAAGTAGTTGACATTACTCAGGTACTTGAAGACGCGATTGATTTGCAAGCGACTCAAATTGAGGAAAAAGGCTTGAAGTTAAGTTTGCCAGAGCCTCACGATCCGATTATTGTTCATGCCGATCCCGAGAAGCTAAAACAGGTGTTTTTAAACGTGTTAAGCAATGCCGTTAAGTTTACAGAGTCGGGCAGCATTAATATATCTGTGCGGCTAGAATCGAGGACTAATTCTGGTAGTTTTAACGGCAGTGCTGACAGTACGACTAGCCCCAGCGGTCAAAGCGATTGGGTGGTGGTGACAATTAAAGATACGGGAATTGGTATCGATCCCGAGCACCAGCAGAAATTGTTTCAACCTTTTGTGATGGCTGATGGTTCTACAACTCGCAAGTTTGGCGGTAACGGTTTGGGCTTGGCTATCTCGCGAAGGATAATGGAATCTATGATCGGAAGCATTACCCTGCACAGCGCGGGCGTGAATCAAGGTACTACAGTGATGATTTCTTTGCCTGTCAATCAGCAGTCAAGTTTTTATTTTCAGAGCCCGGACTTAGTAACGGAAAAGGGAAATTTCAAAAGTTGAGGAGTGATTTTCCCAATCTAAAATCTAAAATCTAAAATGGTATTAGGGGCTGTCCGCCGAGTTCGAGGGATTTGCTCAAAGTGCTGAGAATGCGGATTAATTCGACGGAAGCCGCGCCCGAAGAGGTAAGACAGGGGGTATTTGTTTGCACGCAGTTGAGGAAGCGATCGCACACTCGCCTCAGCGGTTCTACTTGTTCTAAACTCAACACTTCGCGGTGTCTGATGCTTGTTGGCTGCGGCGCGATCCTCTTCGAGGGCTTCGCTAACGCACTTTCAAAAGAGTTATTCTCTTCGCCCCGGTAATCTGAAGGGCCGCGCTGCAAAATCAGGGGAGTTTCTGGCAACATTTCATCAAAAATCAAGGTTCCCAAACTGCCAACAACTGTTAAGCGCCGTTGTTTGTCGGGATTTAGCCAGCACAGGTGAATAAATGCTTGAAATCCGTCGGGATAGGTGAGCGTTACCCAAACTAAATCTGCTAGTTTTTCTGCAGGATTAGTAGTCAGCAGTGAAGGAGCCAATTGATTTTCAATTTCTGCTGCTTCTTTATTTATTCCTGATTCCTTATTCCCTTTTCCTGATTCCTTCGGAAACACAGTGCCGATCGCCCTTACTTCAATTGGCGTTTGTTCCAGCCAAGTATTGAAAATAGCGATATCGTGAATAGCCAAGTCCCAAAGGGCATCAACGTCATGGCGCACCGGTTTAAAATGGGTGCGCTGGGCGTAACCGTAGCGCAATTTTCCGAGTTGATGCTGTTGAATAATTCTTTGGCCTCGATCGACTGCTGGATGAAACAGATAAGTGTGGTCAACGAAGAGTTGTCGCTGCTGTTTTTCGGCTAATTGACTGAGTTCTATTGCTTCAGTGAGGTTGAGGGCGAGGGGTTTTTCTGCTAAGACGTGGTAGCCTTGTTTCAGCGCTGCTGCTGCGAGGGTGTAGTGTGTGGAAGCTGGAGTGGCGATCGCCACAGCTTGCAGTCCCGGCAAGGCTTGCACTTGAGACCAATCGGTAGCTAGAATCACCGAGGCATCGAGATTAAACTGTTTTTGAACAGCCACCAATGAATCTCGATTCGGGTCTACCACCGCTAAAACTTGGCTGTTGGGATGTTCGAGAAAGTTGCGAATTAGGTTAACTCCCCAGCGACCTGCCCCCAATACAGCTATTCCGATTTTCATTGATAATAATTTAAAAAATCGCACATTAATTATAGCATATTTTGTTATTATTATCTATGTTTTTATTCAAAAAAATCACTGTTGACTGTTGACTGTGGGCAGTAGTTATTGGTTATTGGTTATTGGTGGCAGCTAACAAATAACAAATAACTGATAACACCACTCAACAGTCAACAGTCAACAGTCAACTAACTACTGACTATCAACTAATTTATTGAAAGCTGCCTGAGCCGCTGCTTGTTCGGCCGCTTTGATCGATCGACCTTTTCCCTCTGCTACCAACTTTCCCTGAATGAGAACTTCTGCGGTAAAACGATCTTCCCCGCCCTGCACTGTCCCGGTTTCTTGGACGCTATATTTGGGCAAAGTTTTGTATTTGCCTTGAGTCAACTCTTGGAGAGCAGCTTTGTAGTTTTGGCGGGCAGGATCGCTGCGGATTTCCGCCGCTAGGCGTTGAAAGTGAGAATCTAGCCAAGGGCGAATTAATTCTAACGTCTGGGTACTCAAATAAAGCGCAGCCAGTACCGCTTCCAAAGCATCTGCCAGCCGGGGTTCAGCGCCTGTTTTGTCCGAGGCGGCACTGCTGGAAACAATTAAATAGCGATCGAACCCGTAACTTTCAGCGATTTTAGCAAGAATGCGATCGCTCACCAAGATCGATCGAATAGCAGCAAATTCCCCCACTGTACAGTCAGGATAAATCTCAAACAACAATTCCGACGCCGCCAGCCGCACAACTGCATCCCCGACAAACTCTAGTTGCTCGTAATTTGCCTTAGCTGACGCGCTCGCATGAGTCAAAGCTAAATCGAGGAGATGCCATTTTATCGAAGCATCCTTCGTCAGTCCCAATTTTTGAATTAATGTTTCAAGTTGCTTTTGGCGACCCGGATAAATCATACCATTTTAGATTTTAGATTTTAGATTTTAGATTTTAAATTTTAAATTTGGGAATGACGGATGACTATCTGGGTTGAGAACTTGTCAAAAGTTGCATTTTTTTTTACAGGTATCAGATCCATCTTAATAACTTTTTCATTAAAAAAATAAATATTTATCCGGGTGATTATGGTGCACCTTACCCCAAATCTTCCTCCGGGTGTGCAGTGCACACCGTTCCCAACAAAAAACAGGTTGAAAGGATTTGTTGACCTTATTCCCAAGCGGTAATTTTAATTAAATGGGGGGGAAAAAGTCGGACATAAGCCGGGTTCTGTTCTCTCAACTGCAAGCAGTTTTCGAGGGCAGTTATCTATCTGGGGCGCCTGTTACCAGACGCCTCAAGCGGTACCAAAAAACGGAACTGGTAAAAAACCAACCATAGTCCCTCCGACCTTGCTCCCAACTGGGGTTTACCGAGCCAGCACCTCTCGATGCTGCTGGTGCGCTCTTACCGCACCTTTGCACCCTTACCCCCTAACACTTTGCGATTTTCGATGCTTGATTTTTGATTCAATCTCAAATCTCAAATCTCAAATCGGGGGGCGGTATCTTTCTGTGGCACTATCCTCACGATCGCTCGCACTGGGCGTTACCCAGCAAGTTTGGTTTTTCGGGAGCCCGGACTTTCCTCAGACAAGCTTTCGCTCATCCGCAACCGCCTGCGCCTACTTTTTCCCCAGATTTATTGTACGCGATCGTTCGTCAATCAATTTAAGATTTGAGATTGAAGATTTTAACTTGTCGCCGACTTAATTTGGACATTTGTGTTTATTCAAACTCTTGTACGGTAGGCCCGAAAGCCCGCCCAACAATTAAATTTCCATGCAACTCCCCTTAAATTGACTCACGGATGAATCAGGGGGCTGAAAAGTTGGGAATTCTCATGCAAGGATTTATGGCACGGATTCAACTAGGGGTACGAAACCTTTTTCCCTCACATAATTTTTAATTATTCAATCTTCAATCCCCAATCTCAAATCTTCCATTCGGTTACTTTAATGAGTCCTCTTTCACAGTAGAAAAATTATCAAACCAGCCGCGTTTCCAGAAGAAGTAAACTAAACCAGAGGCGATCCCTAGCATAATTGCCCAACAAAGCGGATAGCCAAAATACCAGTTCAGTTCCGGCATATTCCAGGGAGATGTCTCTGTATTGAAATTCATCCCGTATACTCCCGCCACAAAAGTTAGAGGAATAAAGATACTCGAAATCACCGTCAGCAACTTCATGATTTCATTCATTTTATTACCAACCGAAGACAAGTAAACATCCATCAAACCCGAAGACAACTCTCGATAGGTTTCGACCATATCCATCACCTGCACCGTGTGATCGTAACAGTCGCGCAGGTAAATTCGCACCTCGGGACTAATCAAATCACTGCTATCTCGAATCAAAACATTAATTGCATCCCGCTGCGGCCAAATGGCGCGGCGCAGAGTCAGCAATTCTCGCCGGATTTTATAGATTTTTTCCAGGGTTTTGCGGGTAGGGTTCAGCACCACTTCATCCTCTAATTCTTCAATGCGCTCTCCGTAAACTTCTAATACAGGGAAGAATCCATCTATAATCGAATCTAACAGAGTATAAGCCAGATAATCAGCTCCGTGTTTGCGAATTATTCCTTGTCCTTTACGAATGCGCTCGCGCACTGGTTCAAAACAATCATAGTCCGGTTCTTCCTGAACAGTTAACAGGTAATGCTTGCCCAAAATCAAACTTACTTGTTCTTTATGAAAAGTATCTAATTCTGGATGGAGCATCACCATCCAAGCAATGATTAAAATGTGTTCTTCATAGTCTACTACTTTCGGTCGCTGGGGCACATTAACTACATCTTCCTGAGCCATTAAGTGTAAATTAAACACTTCGCCCATTTGCCGCCAAGTTTCTTTGTTTCCCAATCCCAACATATCAACCCAAGAAACAGATGCTGTATCTAAATACGCAGCAGCTTTGTGAGGATTTGCCAATTTGGCGCGAGTTGCGGCTGTTTCGCAATAGTCAATTAATACAATCTCCGGAGGCGGCGCATCTGGTTCTAAGTCGAGAGTTCCCGGCGGAGCCCCCGGATCGTCGTAAAAATAGTCAACATAGGAATCATCATCATCATCTTCTTGAATTTGTTTTGCAACGGCACTAGAAGTATGTATGCTTTTGTATACCATGCTAATATTCCTGACTTTTAGAAACTTTAATTAGATTATCATTTTTCTGGTGCAACTACCAATTACCAATGACTAATTACCTCTGCCGAATGGGAATCTCGATCGCAAATTCAGTTCCCTCTCCGGGCGCGGAAATGCACTGCAGCGTCCCTCCGTGTCTTTCCACCACAATCTGATACGAGATAGACAGTCCCAAGCCTGTACCTTTGCCTACTGGTTTAGTAGTAAAAAACGGGTCAAACACCCGACCTTTAACAGGCTCTGCCATTCCACACCCGTTATCGGAAATTACGATCGCAACCCGATTGTTCTCCAGCACCTCCGTGCGAATCCGAATCCACGGCAATGTGTCGCAAGTTAAAGGTAAACTAGCAAAATCTTGCTGTTCCTCTTCTGAATAACTCGCCACTTCCAACTTCCTATTCCTGACATCCGCTAAAGCATCAATAGCATTATTTAAAATATTCATAAACACTTGATTTAACTGCCCCACGTAGCACTGTATCTGCGGCAATTCCCCATATTCTTTAACTATTTGAATATGACGATTCCTGCCATTTTCTTTAATCTTGTGTTGCAAAATTAACAGAGCGCTGTCTATTCCCTCGTGAATATTAACACGCTTAATATCTGATTCTTCCAGCCGGGAAAAGTTACGCAAAGACAGAACTATTTGACGAATTCGCTCGGCTCCAGTTTGAATTGAACTCAGCAGATGCGGGAAATCCTCTTTCATGAATTCCAGTTCTATTTCTTCTGCCAAATCTTGGATAACAGCAACAGGTTCCGGGTAGTGTGCGTGGTACAAACTGCACAGTTCCAGCAAGTTTTTGGCATACTCACTAGCGTAAGTGATATTACCGTAAATAAAACTGACAGGATTATTGATTTCGTGAGCAATTCCCGCCACTAGCTGTCCCAAACCAGACATCTTTTCCGCTTGAATTAGTTGAGCTTGAGTCCTGCCTAATTGTTTCAATGTTTGCTCTAGCTGGCGATTTTTATGTTTTAATTGAGCTTCGGCTTGTTTGCGATTAGTAATATTGCGGGCTAGAATAATAATCTGATCTGAATTAAACGGCAACAGTCGGGCTTCATAAGTTTTTTCTCCTTCCGACAGGGAAACCGAATATTCTATATCGATTGAATTTCTTGTTTCGGAAATTTCCAAGATTGCTTGGGCAAATTGGCAGGCGACATTGTGTGGCAATATGTCGGTCATTCGTTGACCCATAAAATGTTCGGGCGGCACGTATAAACTCGATGAAGTTCCTGACAAATAATCCACAATTATACCGTCAGCATCTAGTCGAAAATACAAATCAGGCAAAGCGCGAAAAACTGCTTCTAACTCTAAAGTTTTTTGGCGCAATGCTTCCTCAGCGTAGTACCGATCGCTAATATCAAAAATCACCCCGTCCAAATAGCAAACGTTTCCATCTGCGTCGAACACAGGAGAACCTTTATCCCACACCCATTTAACCGTGCCGTCTGCTGCTAGCAAGCGGTATTCCAAGTTATAAGACTCTTTGTTTTCTATGCTTTGCCGAATAGTTGCTTCTACTTTTGCCAAATCTTGGGGGTAAATAATGCTAGCAAAAGTCCGGCATCTCCTGTCCAAAAGCCAAATAAAATCTGCGGCAGGGTAGCCGGTTAATAAGTAAACGGCATCGCTAATAAAATTAGTCGAAAAATCGCATTTCCAGCGATAAACCACGCCCGGAATATTAGCTACCAAAGACCTAAATCTTAATTCACTTCTACGCAAAGCTGCTTCGGATTCATGTCGTTCTGTAATATCGTGAGCGAAACCTAGCACTGCAAATACATTACCTTCCGCGTCGCGCAGGGGAAGTTTTTGGGTATCAAAAATATGTACTGAACCGTCAGCAATAGTTGCCACATCGCAGGGATTGTGGATGATGTCGCCGGCCAGTACAGCAGAGTCGTCTGTGCGGAAGCCTCGGATATTTTGGGCGGAATTCCCAAACACAATATCTTCTGAAAATCCTAACTCTAAATCGGATTTGCCAATTATTTCTTCGACTGTTTTGCCGATGGCTTGAGCGAAACTGCTGTTTGCCAAAATATAGCGAAAATTTTTGTCTTTGGCAAAAATCCAGTCGCTGGTTTTGTCTATTACTGTGCGTAGGAGTTGTTCAGAACGTTCGGTTTTTTCCAACGACGCCTGCAGTTCTAGTTCCAGGCACTTGCGAGCAGTAATGTTCTCAAAAGCAACACCGACGCAGTTGTTGGGTAATGGAAAAGCTTTAATAGAAAAAGCGCGAGTTATTCTCCCGCCTTCATCGCAGTCAATATCTTCAAGTTCTACGGCTTTCTGGCTGCGAATTACCGAAGCAAATGCTTGGGGAATGTTTTTCGATCGCAGGTGGGGAAAAATCTCGTCGATTGTCATTCCCAAAACATCAGCCATTTCTAATCCGGTAAATAGGGTAGCCGCAGGATTGGAGGCGATCGCCCTGAGGCTGCTGTCATCGTCTATATTTTCTAAATGGTAGACGTACAAACCAATTTGCATATTCTCGACAATTTGGTCGTAGAGGCGCACGCTTTCGTCTACCTGCCTGCGTTCGGTAATATCTTCAGTAATCCCCAAAACGTACTGAGGGCGGCCTGCGGCGTCGAGAATTGGCACTTTGCGGGTGTGCAGTATTCTCATACCTTTGTGGCGAGTTTGGATCGGCTCTTCGGCTATGTCTTTAACAGTAGATTGGTTATGATCGCTGGTCAATATTTCCCTGTCTTGAGCAGTGAAAACATCAGCTTGTTCTTTGGGGTAAATATCGTAGTCATTTTTGCCGATCGCCTCTTGAGAGGTAACACCTGCGATCGTTTCTCCGGCTTTATTCCACAGCACAAATTTCAGCGAAGAAGCATCTTTAGCAAAAACTCCCACCGGCAGATTTTCTACTACGGAATTGAGGAAGCCTCTAGCTGATTTTAATTCAGCTTCTGCACGCTTGCGTTCGATGCCTAAAGCGATGACATCGGCAACCGATGCTAAAGTGTCCTGAAAGGGTGTTGTCAGGGGCTGGCGGCTGATAATTACCATGACTCCCACCAGCCGTTCTTCGACTATCAAAGGGTAGCCGGCGAAGGTGAGAATTTGCTTAGGTATTGGGCAATTGGTCGGCTTTGGGCTGGTGTTGACAATTGCTACTTCGGAACTGTGTACCTCTTTTGATTTCACAGATTCTTCCTCTGGGAACCCAAAATTATTCAGTTCAAATCCGCAGTCAAATTCCGGTTTTTGCTGTTTGGCGATCGAGTTCACCTTACTTTCAATAAAGCTAGCCCGATCGTCTGTGCGACTGTATATTCCCGAGGCTGCTTGCAATTGCCAAAGATTATGTTGAGAGTTGAAAGTCCAAATTTCAGCAGAAGCGACATCAATATTCCGCACCATTGCCTGGCAGCAGGGAAGCAGGATATCTTGAGGGTGCTTGGTGAGGGCAATACCCACATCGGCTACCATTGCTGTGAGGCGAGAAGCTTGGGCTTTTTCTGCTTCCAATCGTTTGCGATCGGTGATATCTTCCACTAAAGAAAGCACAGTAAAAGTGTCGCCGCTGCGAATAATCGAGTTGAACCAGCGACACCAAATTACCTGTCCGCTTTTAGTATAGTTGCGGTTAATGGAAGTATTGCCGTTGCCAGTGGCTAGTTCAAGCTCGATCGCGCTTATAGCCTCTCTATCTTCCTGGCAAACCAAAGCCAAATCGCCGAAGTGCTTGCCCATCATATCATCGGATGTCCAGCCAAAGATTTCCTCGGCGCGTTTCGACCACTGAACGATCCGAAAATCTTCATCCCAGCCTACCATTGCCAGCGGACTGTTAGCTGCATTCAACCACAGTAAATGGTTCGATCGGCGTAACTGTTGAGTTTTCTGCTGCTGCCAGCGGTAGTGCCTGGTGATATCTCTACCGACGCCCAAAACCCGCATCTGGTTGCTAGAGGCATCCACCGCTGGCGTATAAGCAGTTTCGTAAATTTTAATCCCGCCGTCTGCCGCCATCACCTCATGAATTGCCAGCCGTTTTTCCCCGGTTATAAATACTTGTTGCAGGCAGGAATCAATCTGCGAGATTATATTTTTGACAGCCGCATTATTGGGATATAATTTTAATAATTCCTGATTAGTTTGGTTGACTATTTCAGCAGGCTCCAATCCCATCCAAGCAGCAGCGACAGGATTGATCGATAGGTACTTTTGCTGTCGATCGCACTCTAGGAAAGCATCAACAGAGTTAGAGAAAAAAGACTGAAACGAGTTGATAACTTCCTGCATGGGTATTTTTTCATGAGAAAAGCTTAGTATTAGGGAAACCTCGTGTCTTTAGACTCATATGTTGCACCATTTTCAATAAGCTTTTATGGGCGGGCAGGATGCCCACCCCACAAGAAATTAACTCTTTGTGGAACAGGCATCTTGCCTGTTATTGAGAATGGTGCAAGATGTGAGTATACCGATCAAGGAAACACTCATCAGGCAGTTTTCACCGCCTTGAATATTGATTATTGCTACACAGGGCTACTTGGACACTTCGTACTTTTGTGATCTATTTTTAACGGAACAATTACCGTTTCAAACATTTCACCCGCGATCGGATAGCAGCTTGGGCTTACACCCATATTTTTGATAACGTAATCAGTTAAGACGATAGCTAGTCAACTATCTCTTTTGATTAGGGCATAAAGCCCCATCTCTTCCGAGCGGGGTGCTGACTTGCTTAAGCTCTAAAATTTTCCTAAAGTTAGTTTAACCCACTCAAATCTTTTTGGGCACTGTACTGCTGCGTTTCCCGGTGCAATTTTCGGCGCTGTTCCCTATAATACAAAAATTTTAAAGAAATAGTATTTTTGGGAATATAACTTAATTACAGCAGATGCTCTTTTTTTAAACCAGACCCAGCGGATACAAAAGCGAGATGGAGAGACGGGGACACGGGGAGGTGGGCAGAGGTGGAATCCACAACCTGCGAGAAAAATGCTTCAGAAATGCCAGACAGCTTACCGATTCGCAATTCCCAATTCCCGATTCTCAATTCTCGATTCGCAATTCCCAATTCGGTAATCTGAAAGCGGTTTGGCAGTACGCGAAGCAAAGAACGCAAGCCGTGCAAAGCCATGTAACATAAAGATTGCGATATTTTTCTACGTAATATGGAACTATTAGATACCTTGATTGTGGGTGCGGGTATTAGCGGTTTGAGTTTGGCGCACGCACTTCACAAGGAAGCAACGAGTCCATCCTCGCTGAAGATTTTAGTCGCTGAGAGTCAAGGACGTGTGGGCGGGAACATCACCACTGTGACAGCGGGGGGGTTTCTCTGGGAGGAGGGCCCGAACAGTTTTTCGCCGACGCCAGAATTGATGAAGTTGGCTGTGGATGTGGGATTGAAGCAGGAGTTGATTTTTGCCGATCGCAAATTGCCTCGTTTTGTTTATTGGCAAAAAAAGCTGCAACCAGTGCCGATGACTCCACCGGCGATGATTCAGTCTCAGTTGCTGAGTTTTCCAGGGAAACTGCGGGCGTTGTTCGGGGCTTTGGGGTTTGTCGCGCCGGCAATCGGTGCTCGACTTTCGCAGCAGGGTGACGAGGAAACTGTTTCTCAATTTTTCCGCCGTCATCTCGGTACGGAAGTGATGCAGCGGTTGGTGGAACCTTTTGTTTCGGGGGTTTATGCCGGCGATCCGCAACAACTTAGCGCGGCGGCGGCTTTTGGCCGGGTAGCAAAGATGGCTGATGTGGGTGGCGGGCTGGTGGCGGGGGCGCTGCTTTCTGCTAGGAAAAGACCGAAGCCAATGCCTGCAGACCCGAATGTTCCTAAGACTAGACCGGGGGAGTTGGGGTCGTTCAAACAGGGCTTGAAGGCTCTGCCGGAGGCGATCGCTGCTCAATTGGGCGATCGAGTGAAACTCAATTGGCACCTGACTCGCCTCCAGCGTACAGAACGCGAAACTTACATTGCTGTATTCTCGACGCCCGACGGACAGCAGGAAGTTGAGGCGCGCACCGTGGTTTTGACAACGCCCGCTTACGTTACAGCCGATTTGTTGCAGCCTCTGCAACCGAAAGTTAGCAGTGCTTTACAAGCTTTTACTTATCCTACGGTTGCCTGCGTTGTTTTAGCATATCCGCAGTCGGATGTCAAGGAAAAATTAGTAGGTTTTGGAAATTTAATTCCGAGGGGGCAGGGAATTCGCACTCTAGGGACGATTTGGACATCGAGTTTATTTGCCGATCGCGCGCCTGCAGGGTGGCAAACTCTCAGCAGTTACATCGGCGGGGCTACTGATTCGGAAATTGGCAATCTCGACTCAGAACAAATCGTTCGCGAGGTGCACCGAGATTTGTCCCGGATTTTGCTGAAACCAGATGTGCCACAGCCAAAAGTTTTAGCGGTGAATGTGTGGAAGCGGGCGATTCCTCAGTACAATTTGGGTCATTTCGATCGCCTGCAACAAATCGATGAGGGCTTAAAATCTTTGCCTGGGGTGTATTTGTGCAGCAACTACGTTGGCGGAGTGGCTTTGGGAGATTGCGTGCGAAGAGGTTTTGAGCGTGCACGAGAAGTGGGCGAGTATTTGCAGAACAAACAATCAGATACTCGATCGATCTGAATTATTGTGTGGGGAGGGCGGGTTTACAAATATCGAGTATGTTAATCCGAGATATTGGTGAACCCGCACCTAAAGCCTTCTGCCTTCATATCCGCTGCCCAATGCCGAATGTTACTAGGTTGTGGGTTCAAATTTGTAACCCACCCCCCGGACGGTTTGAATCATCGGCATTTGATTGGGATCTAGTTCAATTTTGCGGCGAATTTGACCGATATGGACATCCACCACGCGATCGGCTCCTACATACTCGTAGTCCCACACTTCATGCAGCAATTCCGATCGCCTCCACACGCGACCGGGTTTGCTGGCCAAACAGTACAGCAGGTCGAATTCTAAAGCAGTCAAAGCAACCATCTGACTGCCGAGAATTACCTCGCGGCGAACCGGATCTATTAGTAGCTCTCCAAAAGTAAGAGTTTTTTGTTCAGCGGGAGTAACAATGCGTTTGCGCTTCAAAATTGCTGCAACGCGAGCTCCAATTTCTACAAGACTAAAAGGTTTAGTAATGTAGTCGTCAGCACCTTCGGCAAACCCTTTCATTTTGTCAGCTTCATCGGTTCGGGCAGTCAGCATCAACACAAACACGCCGGTGCGTCTTTGCATTTCTTGACACAGTTTGTAACCAGTTGTATCAGGTAAATTTACATCTAGAACTACTAAGTCAGGATTGAGTTGCTCAAATAATTCCAGACCAGTCTGACCGTCCTCGCCAGACTCAACTTGATAACCTTGCTGGCTCAAAAAACGGTGAATTAAATTTCGGATTGCCGGGTCGTCATCAACCACAAGGATTTTTACAGGGGCCATGACCACAAGTTTGCTTGAAGAATTAGGCAAGAATATTCAGCCATAATAATAGAAAACTGGATACAAATCTCGAAAAAATTGAGCTTTTAATAGTTATAGCCCTATTTATAACCTACGCAAAATTTCAGGCAATAAATCTCCAGGAACTTTGGATAAGGCTAAATTTTGGCCTGGCAGCCCACATTCACTATAGAAAGCTCTAATCGTTTTGACAATATAGCTCAATGCTGTTTGCCGGGAATCAGCAGCTTGGGAGTTGGCCGCGGCTTGCAAGTTGAGTTTATCCCCATATGTTAACCCTTTGTCATTGAGATGTTGTCCCCATTCGGCACACACTTGCAACTGGTGGTGCAGTGCTGCTTCTAGATGGCTTGTCTGTGCGACTTTATTAGCGGCGAAATGTGGGTCGGTGGCTAGTTGATAGTGGGCTAGTCCGAGATTGTTGCGGGCGGCCAAGGCGTCAAAGGTGAGTTGGGTTCGATCGAGCTCTCCGGCGATATCCAAGGCCGTTTCGTAGGCGGTAATCGCCTGCTGCAATGATTCCGTCCGCGCCTGTTTCTGCTGAAACTGGTTCGCCAAATGCCAATAAGCGGTACCGAGATTATTGTAGGTGGCGGCTGCTGCTGCGGGTACTAATTCTCGGGTGCGGTATTTCAATGCTTCGCGGTAGGCGGAAATCGCCCTGACTAGCAGGGGTTCTGAGGGTTCGTGCTGGGCGAGATTCCAGCAGGCGGTACCGAGGTTGTTTTGCACTCCGGCATAGTTGAGGGGTTCTCGTTCGGGACTGTAGCAGGAGAGAGCTTGGGTGTAAGCTGCGATCGCGCTTTTGAGATATACGATCGGCTCACCATCTTGAGCTAAATTCCAGTATGCTGTCGCCAAATTATTCTGAGCAGCAGCGTACTGCTGGGGCTCCACGGCGGGGTCTAGATCCAGCAGCGCTTGTTGGTAAGCTGCAACTGCGTGCTGCAAGTTCTCTGTCTTGTCTCGATAGCGGGCTAAATCTGCCGAGGCGATTCCCAAATTTTTGTTTAATCTAACGCGGGTTTGGGGTACGGTTTCGCCATCTGTTCGGTTCAAACCTTCAAGGTAGAGGGCGATGCTGCGTTCAAGGCTGGATACCGGATCTGAGGCGTTGAGGGCATTGGTGCGATCGCGCGACAGCATCCAGTAGAGAGTGCCGAGATCGTTGAGCAGATCGGAAATTGGCGGTAGGCTGTTGGACTCCTGGGCGTACTGAGTTAAATTTTGTTTCAATTGGGCAATCAGCCGCGCGCATTCCTCAGTTAGTGGTTGATTTTGCTGCGAGTTGGTGTCAGCGTCGAGATACGCAATCACTTGTTCGATCGCGCGAATGGCGATTGTCAGGTTGTGCTCTGAAACGTCTCCGCCCAGAATGCGATCGCGGTAGTAATTCCCCAAACTGTGATAGGCCAAAGCCAAAGCTTCGCAAGAACACTGATGTTCTTGCAGCAGTTCGATGTATTGCAGGGTTTGCAGCGGCAGAAAATTGTCCTCCGATGTGGCATCATTTTCTGCTTCCAACTCCTCAGAAGCCGCTGCTAGCACCAAATCTGCCAGTTGGAGGGATTTAGAATCTGGCGCTGGGGACGGGGGAGGGGAAATTGGGGATTGTTCGTCCTCTGTCAGTTGGACGGATTTAGAATCTGGCGCTGGGGACGGGGGATAGGAAATTGGGGATTGTTCGTCGGGAATTGGGGATTGTCCAGACAAAGAAGGTATTAAAAGTTGGTTGCCAAAGTCTCCCTTGTCCCGTAAGTTTCGCAAGTCTCCGGAGTTCCCGAAGTCATCAAAGTGCCCGAAGTCTCCCTTAGCTGGAGTTGGTTCGCCTTCAAACTCAAATACTCCGGTTCGCCAGTGCCAAAATTCCGGGGCCGAGTGCTCGATCGAACTCAGCCAGGGCCGCGACACCCACAGCAACACAGTAGACTCGCACATTTGCAGGTTTGCTTCGATGTCTCTCAAATAGCTCAGGAACGACCACTGCACGGCTGCTGACTGCCTGGTCAGGTGTTCTGCCCCGATAATTTGAAATGTCGGCCAAGGGCTGTAACTGCCCCTGTTTTGCGGCGGTGGGTGTTGGGTCAGCCACGCCGCGATCGAACCCCAAGGATTTGGATCGCTCAAGTCAAGTTCCAAACTGACAAATCGGGGGTAGTGGATCGGGGAGCGAGGATCGGAGCCTGCGCTCTCTGCGGCTAATTCTGTCTGCAAGCGGGCTGCCAGACAGTCCCGCAAGCACAAGTCGTCGCAGGCGGCGATAAAAATTTGACGGCGTAAATTGAGGTCGATCGCCTGTTTCAAGCGTTGGTAGATCAGCTTGTTCGAGCTAGAAACTTTTTGGGAAGGAATAGACATCAGGGTGAGCCGATTTTAGATTTTAGATTTTAGATTTTAGGTTTTAGATTTTGGATTGTAGATTTTAGATTGTAGAGTTGAGAGTTGAAATCTCGATCGCTCATAACTCACAACTAAGCCCTGAAGGCAGTCAATCGCACCGGTGATGACTAAAGGATTGTAGATTTTCAATTGGCAATTTTATGTGGGTGACGAACCAGTGTGATTAAGTGCAACCCAAGTCCCTGAAGCTGACAGCCGAGAGCAAAGAACCAAATTTCTGCGGGTCTTATATCGTTTCCGGTTGGATGGGCACGATCGAGTCAAGGTCAATAATTCCACATTCCGCCACTCCCCACTCCCCACTCCCCACTCCCAATCATTCCGGTGTAACCGGAATTGATATTATTTAGCTTTCCAGCTCGCTCGGCACCCTTCAGGACTATCGCAACTACCTGCTTTGTATTGAAACACAAAAACCATGTTTCCATTGGTTGGAAAACATGGTTTGTTGAATGATTATTTAAAATTGCGATTTGAATCAGCTTTGAGTGTAAGCCCAGCTTTTAGACGGAAGCAGCCACGAACACCAAACCAGCGACCAACATGGCTGCTGCAATTCCCATGATGATATAGTTCCGTTGCTGATTTTGGTTGGGAGGTACGGCTTCATACACCTTCGGCTCTTTAGCAAAGTTGTTCAGGCGTCCATCGTCATCTTTGATGTAAGGCATCAGTCACAATCCTTAATATTTTTGATGTTTACAACTGTACCAAAAAAGCGCCCAGGAAAATTCGGCCATTTATTTGGAGGTGACAGTGCCTGTTTGGGGGGAAGAGGCGATCGCGTAATCTTTGATCGGCATTCTTCCTGCTAAGTACGCCAGCCGCCCCGCTTCTGCTGCCATTCCCATTGCTTTGGCCATTGCCGGGGAATTTTGGGCATTGGCGATCGCGGAATTAATCAACAGTGCATCGGCTCCCATTTCCATTGCTCGCGCCGCTTCGCTGGGCGTTCCGATTCCCGCATCGACTACCACAGGAATATTTACCGTGTCAATAATTATTTGAATGTTGGCCGCATTGTTGATCCCTTGCCCTGAACCGATGGGCGAACCTAAAGGCATGACTGTCGCACAACCGACTTCTTCGAGGCGTTTTGCCAGCAAGGGATCGGCATTGATGTAGGGCAAAACGGCAAAACCTTCTTTAACTAATTGTTCTGCTGCTTCCAAAGTGCCGATCGGATCTGGGAGCAAATATTTAGAATCGGGAATCACTTCTAATTTGACAAAATTATTGTCTTCTTGCCCTAAAAGTTTCGCCATTTCCCGGCCCAAACGAGCTACTCTAATCGCCTCATCCGCAGTTTGACAACCGGCAGTATTTGGCAGCATCCAAATTTTAGTCCAATCAAGAGCCTCTGCCAATCCTTCATGGCCGGGAGCATTTGTTTGCACTCGCCGCACAGCTACAGTCACAATTTCGCACCTGCTAGCGTTGACACTTTGCTGCATTTCTGCAATGCTGCGATATTTTCCCGTCCCCGTCATCAAGCGAGAATGAAAAGTTTTGCCGGCAATAACCAGAGGTTTATCGAAAGATTTAGTGGCTGTATCTACTGGATAGCCAAAAATGCTGTTCTCAAGTGCCTCTGCCCGGTGTACTGTGCCACCCATCATCTCTTCAAGCTGCCGACCTTCTTCTCTGGTTAGATCGTCGCGGGTAACAGCATATAAAATTTGCCCAACTGTCATCAATTTGGCATCTCGCGACATATTATTTTTTAAGCTGGTTTGTATAATTTCTTCAAATTCCTTAAAAACGTCTTTCATTTTCCCATTCCTCCCTAGTAAGTTTTTGATGGTTTTCGCTTGCGAATACTAATATAATGGTTTCAATCAGTTGCATTTCGTCCCTATAAAAAGCTTTTCTGATGCCGCCGTTTATCTTCCAAAACTCGTAACTTTTTCGATTGACATGAATAATTACGACTGCCACACCTTGACTTTTTGCCCTGCTGATTCGTTCTTGAACTCAATATGTGATGTTTTAAGTCTCTTCTGTCAACTCCTTAAATTCGCAAATCTGACCGTCTCTCTCAGCATCTGGCGTTGTCACACCCTCTACTTCTTGCTCGCTCAGCATTTTAACTCTCATCCCTATTTTAGCCAAAACTTCAGCAAGAAAGAATTCCGAATTATTAAGATTTTGGTGGCGTTGGATTAGGACAAATCCGCCAGCTATCTCATCACAATAATATCGCTGATATTGGGATTCTGCATTTTCGTAGATGGCTCTACTTGTCTCGATATATTCTGAATTCACCTTTATTATACTGTCAATGGGCTCCTATCGGGTAGAGTTAAATGTATGAAAGCAACTGTTGAGCAACTGGCTAAAATTAGAATATTTGCCAGCTTAAACCCAACTGAATTAGAGCGATTGCAAGAACACACAGCAATTCGGACTTACCGACAGGGAGAAGTTGTGATGTATGAGGGCGATCGCATACCCGAAAAATTATACACTCTTTTGAGCGGTTCTCTGCGGGTTGCAAAAACAGCGGCGGCGGGCAAAGAAACAATTCTCCGCACTTTATTTCAGGGAGATATTTTTGCTGCACCTGCTTTGCTAGGCAACGGCATTGCCCCCGCAACGGTGACAGCAGAAACTGATGTGGAAGTTCTTACCACACAACGGGAAGTTTTGCTAGCAGCAATTCGGGAAAATCCCGAGATTGCTTTGCGAATATTGGCGGTTTTTAATCAGCGGTTGCAGCAACTGCACGAGACAGTGCACGGTTTGGTGTCGGAAAGGGCGATCGTGCGGCTGGCCCGATTTATTCATTACTTTGCCGTCGAGCAAGGTACGAAGATTGCAGATAATAGTGTATGTTTAGAAAAACGTTTTCCCTACTATCAAATTGCTCGCAGCATTGGAATTACCTACGAAGAATGCGTGCGGTTATTTAAGAAACTAAAACCGTTTGTCTCCTACAGTCGAGGCGGTAAAATTAATGTATTGGATTGGGAAAAATTAGAAGCTCTCGCCTCGGGAGAAGAAATAGACTAAATGTTAAAGTCCCAATTCTTGTAGGGGGGGTTTCACAAACAATATTTGACTGCAACTCACTATCTATATAAACCGGCCCCCCACAACCTGTGAATCGGGGCGGGTTTATTAAATTATTGATTTTAGGCCATTAGGGTTTGTAAAACCAGCCCATACAGCAATATTGCGGAAATTAATTAGCCTCAGAAAGTGTCAAAATAAACGCCAAATTTTCTTCAGCTTTCAAAGCGTGGAGTGCGCGAGCGGGCATGAAGACAAACACCCCCGGTTCCAAAACAATATCCTTGCCTTCCAAAGTCAAAATACCTTTTCCTTCGATGACATTAACTGTGGCATTCCGTGCCGAAGTGTGTTCCGAAATTTCCGTTCCTGCGGTCAGACAAAATAAACTGTACTGACAATTATTGTCTTTGACTAAAATTTTGCTCAACACTCCGGCGGCGGGATATTCAATTGTGTCTCGGAGTTGGATTGCTGAAGATTGTAGCGATAAAAGAGTAGTAGTCATAGTTTTTTACACTTGATTAATTTGGTCACAAGCCCCCTGGTTTATCAGTGGCTTCACTTTCTTCAATCGAAAATCGATTGACTCGGTTAAGATTGTTTTTTTGCAGAGATAACGATGTAGCCTAGATCCTGTTGGTAATGCTGGAAAACTCGACGCATTGCTAAGATACGATCGCGAATTTGCGATCGACTTAATATATTCCACAAAATCCGCCCAGTACCCACAAACCCTTCCTCTTGCAGCATTCGCGGTAAGTTGAGGAGCCCCATCGCCCCGGTTTGACACTTTTCTACTTGCAAACCCGCGTTTTGGCAAACAGCAATCCAGCCAGACTCAGACAAAGGCGTTGAATTGACGCGAATCACTTCGGATAAAGCTTTGTGAATTTCAGATTCTCGGTTTCGGGCTAAAAGTTCGTGAGAGAGAAACTTGCCACCTGGTTTTAAACGATCGCAAATTCCCGATACAATTTTAGCTTTCCCCGACGGCGACTGCATTGTCAGGATAGCTTCAGCTAACACCCAATCAAACTGTTGGGAAATCCGATCCAAGTGAAAAATATCTCCTTCCACAATTTCTACTCGATCGCTCAAACCGGCTGCTGCAACATTAGCACGAGCGCGGGCCACACTCTCGGGATTTTTCTCAACTCCCACTACTTTTACGCCAAAACGTTTAGCAAGGGCGATCGAACTATATCCAAAACTAGCAGCCAACTCCAAAACAGTCTCCCCAGGCTGAAAATCCGCCCATTCAAATAACTGTTTTGTAGCAAGTTTCCCCCCCGGCCTCAGCATTGTCTTGCCAGCCGCCGCTAGAACTTCATGTCCCGGTGCAGTCTTAAAATTGAGAGCAGTATTGGTCATTAAATTGACCTCCTATTTAACCTTACTCTCACTTTGGCAAATTCTCCCAAATCTTTCTATGATCTAGCTCATATTCAAATTATTGTAGGGTGCGTCAGCCTCCTCAATTTTTACACTTTTAGATTATAGATTTTAAATTTACTCTACAAATTTGAGATTTGAGATTTGAGATTTACTCCACAGAGGAATCTGGGAGGTTGAATAAGAGTCTAAAATTTGAGCTACTCACGACAAGAGTCGGGGGCTTGTATCCGTATGCAGGGGCGAGCAAAAGAATCAAAATCCCAGCCAGCAAATTTTCGAGGATGTCGAGGAACCCAAAAGGAATTGCCAGGAATTGCCGCGCCACTAATACCCAGCACTTGCATCAAATCCGCTGCCTTGAATGACGGGGTGGCGATGAATGACGCGATCGGCAATAATTGATTTATAATCAAGATATCTACTCCACCCCAATAATACCGAATCATGCTCGCAGAAGCAAACGCGACACTTTTGCCTAGTCTAATTACTGTTTCAGCATTAATTCTCTACTTCGTTGTTACCATCAACGTCGGCAGAGCTAGATTC
Source organism: Microcoleus sp. MON1_C5 (assembly GCF_036701875.1). NCBI lineage: Bacteria > Bacillati > Cyanobacteriota > Cyanophyceae > Oscillatoriales > Microcoleaceae > Microcoleus > Microcoleus sp. MON1_C5. Next base: position 103,650 of record NZ_JAUBRN010000015.1, read on the forward strand.
AAATACAAAGTTTCTCCCCCGCAGATGACAGGAAACCCAGACTTTGAGCGAGTGGTGCGAGTTCAGCAAAATACCTTAGAGCAAATGATTCTATTTTTGCCCTCGCTGTGGCTGTTCTCGCAATTTATCAGCCCAATTTGGGGGGCGGGTATCGGCGCAGTTTGGATAGTTGGACGCATTTTGTTTGCTTGGGGTTACTATCAAGCTGCCGAAAAAAGATCGGCAGGATTTGGCATTAGTATCTTAGCTACTTTAGCTTTGCTTGGTGGTTCCTTAACTGGCATAATTATGTCGCTGCTGAAGGTTTGAGCCTAGCTTCCGAGCGACATAATTGTTGGTTTTTCTACTCGTTTCCAGGCTCTCCCTGGAAACGCAGATCGGGAGGCTCAGCCTCCAATTTTCCTGCTGAAAAAACGAGGTTGAGGCTGTGGGCCGAGGTTCCCAGGCAGAGAGAGCAACGGAACCAGTTAAATGTAATAAATTTTAGGAGTCAATATGTCAGAAACCAACAAACCCGTATTTGAAATTAAGCCGAAACTTTTTCAGCAGCTTGTCGAGTGGCAAGAAAAACTTGAACGAGAAGATGAATTAGCAAGTGAGTCAGAAAACGAGAAACCAACTGAGGTAAAAACTCCTCCCGACAGTGATGAAAAGCATCCTCAAACAGATAATTTCTAGCTGGTGGCTAGCCGCATCTTTTGGATTTCCGGCTGCTGTCTCGGCTCAATCGCTGACACCCAGCCAAATTCAGCCAGTTAATAGCGGTTTGTTTCGTTCTAACTCTCAAGATTTCTTTCAGCAAGGCTATCGGCAACTGGAAAGAGAAATCGCAATTTTGTTGCAAAGAAATGTCACTTCGGAAGGCAAGATTCTGGAGATTGATGAAAAATTGCTTTCTCAGCTTTGCAGCCAAGAATTTAAAATATCCTCGCGCACTTTTGACACACTAAGTGCTGCTAATATTGCTGATTTTAAGGCAAAATTAACAGATATTTGTAAGTCAAATTAAAATAAAAGCGAGGTACAAATCCAAGTTTTAGTGTTAATGGATAAAGAAGGAATGACCAAATTGAAACTAGCCATGCTGGAAGCGGAAACTGCCTCTCAATTGGCGGCGATCATTATTGATTACACTCATGAGGAAATGATGCTAGTTTTTCAGGCGCTAGAATGGGAACAACAGGATAGGATTAAGACTGTTTGGAAGACTATTAGTTAAAGTAGATTGGCGAAAATCAGAGGTTTTAATTTTTAACCGCAGATGTAAGCCGATAGAGGCGGATGAACGCAGATTGAATTTTGTTAGTGTTCGCTGTGTATAACAATCTGAATTTGTACACAGCGAACAATGACATATCTAAACTAGGGATTCGAGGCATAATTGGCGGAAATGATCGCCCCGTTGCTCGAAGTTTTGGTATTGATCGAAGCTAGCACAGGCTGGGGAAAGCAGCACTACTTTAGCATGATTTTGTTGGGCTAATTCTGCCGATCGCGGGATTGCTCGTTCCATTGTTTCGACAATTTCCCAAGCGTTGTAATTTGCTTGTTCGAGCCGCGAGGCAAAAAGACTCGCTGCATCCCCAATTAGCAGCACCGCAGCAGCTTTCGCCTTGATTGTATCAATCCAAGCGCGATCGTCCCCTTCTTTTGGGTCGCCACCCGCAATTAAAATCGCTGGTGCGCTCACAGAAGCCAACCCGACTTGGGCGGCGTCATAATTAGTAGCTTTGCTGTCGTTGATGAAATCTATGCCTTCCCAAGTGCAGATGTGTTCGAGGCGGTGCGAAACTCCGGGGAATTTAGCGATCGCCCGGGCGATCGCACTTTTATCTATCCCCGCCAAATTAGCCGCCGCCACCGCCATTAACAAATTCTGCAAATTGTGTTCTCCCACCATCCGCAAAGACTCAGCAGGCAAAATTTTCTCGCTTTGAGCTATTACCCAACCGTTTTCGATGTACGCTCCAAAAGTGCGATCGCCCAACAGTTCTTTTTCACCTTTCACACTCGTCCAACACGCACCCGGCCAAACCTCAACTCCTTGCTGCCGCAAATAAGGATCGTCGCCGTTGATTACTTGCAATTCAGACTTTTTCAGCAAATGCGCTTTAATGTTGTAGTAATTTTCCAAAGTTTTGTGGCGGCTGAGGTGATCCGGCGTCAAAGTTGTCAAAACTCCAATTCGCGGCGCAACAAACGGCGAGGATTCTATCTGATAGCTGCTGATTTCTGCGATTACCCAATCCGGCTGTTTTTCGGCTAAAGCTAATTCACACGCAGCATAGCCAATATTACCGCAAGCGGGAGCGTAAAGTCCGGCCTCTGCAAAAATAGCAGCAATTAAAGCAGTAGTAGTAGTTTTGCCGTTAGTGCCGGTAATTCCCACCCAAGGAGATTTGAGGTAACGCCACGCGAGAGCCATTTCTCCGATTGTTTCAATGCCTAACTCTCTGGCGCGCACTAATGCTGGACTTTCCCAGGGAACGCCCGGACTTACTACTATTAATTCTATAGATTCGACTGGTTCAAAAGATTTACCTAACTCCACATGAATTCCTTCGTTAGCGAATTCCTGTTGCTGTTCGAGCAAATTGGGGGAAGATGAGCGATCGCTCAGCGTTACTTCCCATCCTTCCCGTTTTAGCAGTCTGGCGGCGGCAATTCCTGATTTTCCTAGTCCAATGATATGAGCTATCGGCATAAGCTGTGTGTGTGATGGAGCGAACTTCCCTGGTTTTATAAGTTTATATCTTAACCTTGAATTGGTTGTTGACTATTGGCCATTTTGCTTATTTTTTAAGAGAGCGATCGAACTCTGCTGAGACGCGCGCGGTTTCGCAAAAATTCTAATAGATTTACTCGTTTTATTGGTAAGCTTGAATGTTATTTTGATCGAGAGTTTTAAGAAGTAAGTTTCTCAAGTTGGTTTGCCTACAGGCTCGCCCGTTGCCTCCCAAGGCCCGCCAGGGGTTGAAAACCCCTGTCTAACAGCTAAAGTCAGTTAAAACTGAGATATGGCACCATTGTCAGCAACAGGCAAGATGCCTGTTCCACAATGAAATTCATCTCTTGTGGAACAGGCATCTTGCCTGTTCTTGACGGTGCAAGATGTGAGTTTTAACTGACTGAAAAGTCTAGTATCTGTGGGTTTCAGTCCTCATAGCGAGGACTTTCGCTCTGAGACGGGGGTTTAAATTACCGCCGGGATAAAAATGAGGTTTTCAATCCCAGGCGGACTCAAATCTTCTCAATTCTAACTTTTGACGATCCCCCCAAAGTCAGCCAACACCCGGGCGTGATTCCGCAGCAAACCCAGTAAATTCAACCGATTCTGCTTAATTTCGGGGTCGGGGTCCATCACCAACACGCTTTCTGGCCCGTCGAAAAAGCTGCTGACAGTCGGAGCAATTTCAGTCAAACTATCTACTAACTGCTGGTAATTCCGAGTTTGTTTGGAGAGCAGCGTTTGCGGCACTAACTGCACCACTGCATCGTAAAAAGCTTGTTCAGACGACTTTTGAAATAAATCGGGTTTCACAGCCGTTTTCGGTTCCAATTCTACTTTATCCAAATCACCTTGAGCCGCCAAACGAGTTGAACGGTTGACTGTTTCGTAAATTAGATCCAAAGTCTGGTTATTGCGGATTTGTTGTAAGAAAAGCGCTCTTTCCCGTGCGTCCAACAAATCTCTCAATGCTCGTTCAGTATATTCTGGGTCGTTTTCTCCCAAAACGGCATTTACCAAATCGTAATCTACATTTTTTTCTTCTTGCAACAAAGTCCGAATTCTTTGCAAGAAAAACTCGTATAACTGATCCAGCAACTCCGCCGGTGTTTCCGGGCGCGCTGTGGTAAATTCGGCAACAACTTCTGCGAGCAACTGGTGCAAATTAATTGGCAACTGAGCAGCCCAAATAATGTTAGTTATTGCATTAGCGGCGCGGCGCAAAGCGAAGGGGTCGGATGAACCCGTCGGCAACATTCCCAAGCCGAAGATGCTGACTAAAGTATCTAATTTGTCGGCTATTCCGACAACTTGACCAGTCAGAGTTTGCGGCAAATTGTCGCCCGCACCTTTGGGCAAATAATGTTCAAAAATTGCTGTGGCTACTTCTTCCGATTCGCCACTTGCTAAGGCGTATTTCTGCCCCATTATTCCTTGCATTTCGGGAAGTTCGTAAACCATTTGGGTTACGAGGTCGGCTTTGCAAAGTAAGGCTGCTCTTGCTATATAAGCTTGTTCTTCGTCTGTGATTTGCAGTTGAGTGGCGATGAGGCTGGCAATTTTGCACAGACGATCGACTTTTGCGCGTACTGTCCCCAAATCTTCCTGGAAAGTAACTGTTGCCAACTTGGGCAAATAATCCTCTAGAGGCTTTACCAAGTCTGCTTTGTAGAAAAACTGACCGTCTGCCAATCTCGCCCGCACTACTCGCTCGTTACCGGCGGCAATAATCGCGGCTTTAGCGGAATCGCCGTTGGAAATGGTAATGAAATAGGGCAGAAGTTCGGGATAATCCGGGCTTTTGAGAATTGGAAAATACCGCTGGTTTGTGACAATAATTGTAGTAATTACTTCCGGTGGCAATATCAAAAATTCGTCGTCAAATTTCCCGACAACTGCGTTGGGCCATTCTACTAAGTCGGTGACTTCTTCTAACAAATCTTCGGTAATGTCGGCGTAACCGCCTTGTTTTGTTGCTGCGGCTTCTACTTGTGCTTTAATTTGATTTTTGCGCTGGGTTCGATCGACCTCCACGCAAGCAGCCCGCAGACACTCGACATAATCCTCGGCTTGCGGAATCGAGACCCCCCCCGCCTCCCCCTTGCCAAGGGGGGGTGTAGGGGGGGTGTATAACACCCGGTGTCCTTGGGAAATGCGATCGCTCTTGACCGTATCCGAACCGCTCACCAATGTAATTGGCAGTACAGTATCATCCAACAAAGCCACCATCCATCGAATCGGGCGCGGAAACTTCAAATCTCCGTCGGCCCACCGCATAAATCTTTTGCCTTCTAACTTATTAATCCACTGCGGCACAAGTTCTGTCAAAATATCCGCTGTCATCCGTCCCGGAATCTTTTTGAGCACAAACACAAAATCGCCTTTATCGGTAGCGCGAACTTCCAAAGCCTCAATTTCTACGCCCTGCTTTTTCGCAAAACCTTCGGCTGCTTTCGTCGGTTTGCCATCTTTAAAAGCCGAACTCGCGGGTGGCCCTTTTACCTCTTCTTCTCTATCTAATTGCTGAACTGGCAGCCCTTTCACGAGAACGGCCAAACGCCTCGGAGTAGCGTATACATTAATAGAGTCATTTGTCAAGGATTCTTCTGCCAGCGTTGCAGGTACAAGTCGCTGCCACTGCTGGGCGCTGCTTGCGACAAAAGATGCGGGCAATTCTTCTGTACCGAGTTCTAATAAAAAGTTAGGCATATCGCACCGTAATGGAATTTTGTTTAGGGTAATTTAAGGTAATTTATCCGATCGCGCGGTCGTATATCTGAAAAATACTCAAAAATTCAGGATACCACGTAAAATCGGGGGTGAAAGACAATATTCTCGACAGCCCGTCAGGAACCTTAGCCTAAAGGCATAAGGCTTGAAAGAGAAATCTAGAAAGCCATCCTGACGGGCCTAAGTCCTTCGCGGACTACGTTTTTTGAGTCACGACACCGGGCGGATGCTTAGCTAGTCCCCTGCTCTGTCGCTGAGAGTTAAACAATCTGGTATGTCACGCTCGATAGTGCTTTCAGCCTAACAAGCTCACTAAACAAAGGCGCGTGCTAACTTTACTCCGAAAGGAGAACGGGACAACCATATCCCGACGGAGGGGCAACCATACCCCTCCACCCCGGAAGGGGATTCAAATTAATGTAAAGCCGTCCTAAAAGGACGGGGTTTCAAACCCAATTTTCCGATGACCTTGGCGGAAAGACTAGGACAAGATTGGAAGTCTCGACTCGAACAAGATTGCCCGGACGAAAATTCTAGCACCCGCGAGAGTGTTGTCCGCTGGCTGTTGGGAGACAAGCCCGAAAGATTTGATACTCTTAGCCCAACTCAATTGTCTGTCGCCTCTGGGGCGATCGACTTTTTATATCGAATTTTGCTTTCTCGGTATCTGGGAGTACCGCCTGAAAAAGCTTACCGCAACTTGATCGGGCGGCTCGGCGGTTTAGTTGTGCTCCGGCAAAAAATCCAAGCGTGGGTTTCCCTGAGTCGCGACAGACAGCGGAGTGCGGTGGAGGTACTGCAAGAAGTGATCCAGGAAATGCTCAATTCCGATCGCTACCTGCAGCAGCAAGTCGCCTGGATTGCCGAATGCACCTCAGACAGACGCCTGCGAAATGCTTTGCTGCTAGCAAGCACAGAAGAATACTGCTTGCGGCCGATCCGCAACCAGCCGCTGCTGGTGTACCGTTTTGTCAACTACTTGCGGCGTGCCCAGCGGGGCGGGTTGACGCAAGTGCCTGCGGGAGACTGGGTGCGGCTGGTGTCGGAACAGGTTCTACCCGACGATACAGACGAACCGCTCAGCCTGCTAGACGAACAGGCATTGTCCGAGTATCGAGAAAATCAAGCTTGGGAAGAGCAGCAAACTCAGCGACAGATTGTCCAACAAGAATTTGAGAATTACTTGGCCGCTGAAGTCGATCCGCTGGCTTCCCGGTGGCTGCAGCTTTACCTGCAAGGCCGTTCCCAAGAGGCAATTGCCGAGGAGTTGAAGGTTCCGATCAAGCAAATTTACCGCTTGCGAGAAAAAGTTAGTTACCACGCGATTCGGGTTTTTGCGGTCAAACAAGCACCGGAATTAGTCGCCAACTGGCTGGAAACTTCGCTCCAAGAACACAGTTTGGGCTTGACTCCCGCTCAGTGGCAGCAATATTTACAAGACCTCACACCGGTGCAGCGGCAGTTGGTAGAATCGCTGAAAGCAGGGAAAAGTGTAGAGACGATCGCATCTGAATTAAAGTTGAAAACCAATCAAGTCATCGGCGAGTGGAGCAAACTCTATTTAGCAGCTCAATCCCTCCGCAACGAGTAGATTGGTAATGGGTGGCGGGCAATTGCTAATTGTTAATTGGCGGTAGCATTTTTGAGAATCCGCGCTACAAATCAATTCCCGAACAGCCACAGATTACTGCAAGTTTCCCTGTGGAAAACCGCGCGATGCCCCTTGTATCAAATCAGCTTAGATCGATCGGGATGTTGTAGCGCTGCCGTGACGATCGCGCTCCGAGACGATCGCAGTCAACTATCTGAGGTAAGATACTAGCAGCACGATCGACTTTTCAGGATTTTTTAACCAATCCCAAATTCAGCGCTTGCCCGTAAATCATCCGTTGTGGTGCATCTATAATACTTGTGCATTAAAGACATAATTCTATTGTTGCCAGCCACGGGCATCAATCTCGGGCGATCGGTGATAGTGGGTCTAGAGTGCGCTAGTCATCATCTAGTTCTCAATCTTTTGGTAGAATTTGAGGCTGCAATACATAAGGGAGAAAATTCTGGGACTAAGGATTTTTCTTTAATAAAAGCTTCCGGTTGTTAAGCCAATTCCTCCGTCAGGGAAGTTGCAGCGTTTAATTTTATCGCATCAGGTTGGTGCGTCGCGCTCGATCGCGCTTCCAACTACAAAGCAGCTAATGGTACATACATCTTCAACAGACTCGGCAGCTACAATGGACTCCGATCGAATATTTCACCTAATCGATACAGTTGTCCCCTTTGAAGCTTGCCTTTACTATCAAGTTTTGCCTTTATCTCTCGAAGGTAATCTGTTTAAATTGGGCGTAGTCGATGCCCAAGATGACTCCGCCTTGGACTACGTGCAGCGGATTTTAGCTTACATGAATTGCTCAGTCACAACAGAGCAAATTGCCTCGGAAACTCAGCGCTCGATGCTCTCAGCTTACTTGCTGCACGGGAGCCAGCTCAAAGTACCCAGCCAGACAGAAACCGCCGCAGCCCCAACACCCAAAAATCCCGCATCAGCAACTCCAGGCCCCAATGCAGAAACGCTGCTGTCTGTGCCAGAACCCTCGATGCCCGAGCCTGAGCGGTTTAAACCTGCTGGCGCTGAGGTTCTCCCGACACCGACACAGCTATCGGTTTTGAATGTCGAGGCTTTGCACTTGTCAAGCCGAGTGGAAGTTTTGACAACTTTGCCCGCGCCCCAACTCCTACAAGAATTGCTCGGTAGAGTGCTGCGAGAGGGTATCGGCCGCCTGTTTTTTGAGCGGCACCAGTCCCAAGGTCGCATTCTTTGGAGTCAAGATGGCGTTTTGAAATCGATGCTCGAAGGTATCGATATCGTCCTTTTCCAAGAGGTCATCGACGAGTTGAAGCGACTGACAGATATGCCTGTTTGCCCGGTGGAACAGCCCAAACAAGTCGAAGTTGAGCGCATATATCAAAACACTCATTTACTGTTGCGCTTGCGGGTAATGACGGTGGGTGGCAAGGAAGAAGCCACCCTGCAAGTTTTGCGGGGGGCAGCTTTGAGGTTTTACCAGCAGCAGCAGTTGTCTACTTTGAGTCGGGACGCACTGCGGCTGGCCGAAGAATTGCAGCGGAAAGTGAATCAAATTCGCGATCGAACTCGGCTTTCTCCTGTGCATTTAGACGGGTTGCCCGCTTTGGAACAGGTGATTAGAAATGTTGACGACCAAATTGAAGCTTTGCTGCACGAACAGAATCCCGAGTAGCCCTAATCAGCCATAGATCGCTGTTTTGAATTTTTTTTAACTCACATCCAGTCCGGTCAAATAATAATAATTATGTTTGTAGTGAGGACTAAAGTCCAAGCGAGTTTTATGATAGCTCAAGTCTTCACTACAAACCAATTTGATGGCAGTTCTGCGAGGTGACAGAATATTATACCAGTTCCCAAAAAGAATGCAATCGTAGGCCCGTGTTCTAAACCCTGGTAGTCATCAGTTATTCCCAATCTAAAATCTAAAATCTAAAATCTAAAATCTAAAATGGTATTAGCCGTGCTCGAAAACATCCTTGTACTGCAATAAATCCAAACTCACAAAAACGGGTAAACACTGAAAACATTGCTGTGCAATTTCCCAGCGTTCTTCTCGCTGCAACATAGCAGTCAACTTTTGTTTAGCACTCAGCAAATAGCGGACATCGTTAGCAGCGTAGCTGAGTTGCTCGTCTGAAAGATGCTCAGAATTTCCCCAGTCAGAACTTTGAGAAGTTTTGTTTAGTTCTACTTTTTCCAACTCTTGGATTAAATCTTTAAGTCCGTGTTTGTGGGTGTAAGTTCTCGCAAGTTTGCTGGCTATTTTTGTGCAGAAAACAGGTGCAATGTCAATACTTAAATTGTAACGCATGGTTGCCAGATCGAAGCGCGCAAAGTGAAATACCTTCTCAATATTTTCAGATTCCATTAGCTTTTTTAAATTCGGGGCCGCAGTCTGGCCTTTAGCAATCCGCACCGCCGCAACTATACCTTGCGGATCGCACAACTGAACCAAACACAAGCGATCGCGCCACGGTAGCAAACCCATTGTTTCCGTATCAACCGCGATCGCCGGCGCAGTCAAATAATAAGATAAGAGAGAATCGGGAATATCACCATCGCACACTTGAAAATCTGCAAATTCCATTATTGGTAACTGTTGACTGTTGACTGTTGACTGTTGACTGTTGACTGTTGACTGCCTTCTTCCTTCTTCCTTCAAATTACCAACTGCGAACAAAAAGCTGAGTAAAATAATACTCGCCTTTGGCATTTTTTGCAACCCCAATACCTGTCACATTAAACTGACCTTCCATATTTTTGCGGTGGCCGTCACTTTTAATCCAACCCTCAACAGCATTGCGTACCGGGTCGCTGTAGCCCAAATTATAAGCAAGATTTTCAGCTACACTTTTATAAGGAATCGTAATTGCTTCCGCCCGCCCTTCAAATCCATCGTGGCTGAAACTGACTTTACCGTTAGCCATATTTTCGCTGTGAATTCTTGCTATCTGACTGATTCGCGGATCGATACTCAGCGGTGGCAACTTTTTAGATGCTCGGTATTGATTGATCTGTTGGTTAACCGCTTTTTCTAAGTTAGTAATAGCACTCGAAGCAACATTAGTATTCATGGGAGTTTGTGGCAGCGATCGCGTAGGAAGGAAGGTGTCACACTTAGGCAGGATTGTCAACAATCCCAAGCACATCAAAATCAAACCTTTGGACATGAAATCAAACGAGAAATAAAGTTAATTGTTACCATTAGTGCCAACTTAATGCCAAAAGTAGTATGAGTATACCGTCTGACGATGAGCCTCTCGATCCCCCTAAATCTCCCTTAATAAGGGGGACGAAAGAGCGCTTCCAGTCCCCCCCTTATTAAGGGGGGCTAGGGGGGATCTAGACTTCGATACAAACAAGAGATACAAAGGATTTTAGTCTTAAGTTGACACCAATTAATTGTTACTAATTCCTACAGAGCGATCGCCCCAAATTCCGCTAACCTAGATATTCAGAACCTTCGCCACAGTGTTCACGTCTTTGTCGCCGCGTCCCGAACAGTTCAGCACAATGCGCGGATTGCCTGTTAGCTGAGGGCACAGAGTCTCTAAATAGGCGATCGCATGAGAAGTTTCCAAAGCCGGAATAATCCCCTCCAACTGCGAAAGCCGCTGAAATGCTTCCAGCGCTTCTGCATCAGTTACGCTATAATATTCAGCTCGACCCGCATCCTTCAAATAACTGTGTTCCGGCCCCACGCCCGGATAATCCAAACCCGCACTAATCGAATGTGGCTCGATTACTTGACCTTCATTATCTTGCAGCAAATAACTCATCGCCCCGTGCAGAACTCCCACACTTCCCTTAGTCAAAGTAGCAGCGTGTTTATCAGTTTCCACACCTTCGCCCGCCGCTTCAATACCGATCAATCTGACAGTTTCTTCCCCCACAAACTCGTGGAAAAGACCCATTGCATTAGAACCGCCGCCGACGCAAGCTAATAAAATATCCGGCAAACCGCCCCACTTTTCCTGACACTGAGCGCGGGTTTCTTGACCGATTATCGCATGGAAATCGCGTACCATCATCGGGTAAGGATGGGGGCCTGCCACGGAACCGAGAATGTAATGAGTTGTTTCGACATTTGTCACCCAGTCGCGAATCGCTTCGGAAGTCGCATCTTTCAGCGTTCCCGTACCCGCAGCCACCGGCCGCACTTCTGCTCCCATCAAGCGCATTCTAAACACATTTAAAGCCTGTCTTTCCATGTCGTGAACGCCCATGTAGACAACGCATTCTATACCGAAACGAGCGCAAACTGTGGCAGTAGCAACGCCGTGTTGACCGGCACCAGTTTCAGCAATTACCCGCTTTTTACCCATGCGTTTTGCGAGCAATGCTTGAGCTAAAGCGTTGTTAATTTTGTGAGCTCCCGTGTGGTTTAAATCTTCGCGTTTGAGGTAAATTTGCGGGCCAGTTCCGTCTGCTTTAGCGTAGTGCTCTGTGAGGCGTTCGGCAAAATACAAAGGGCTGGGGCGGCCGACATAATCTTTGAGTAATTGTTGGAGTTGCTGTTGAAATTCGGGTTCGCTGCTGTATTTGTGGAAAGCGGCTTCTAGTTCAAATAAAGCCGGCATCAGGGTTTCGGGGACGTATTTGCCGCCGAATTGGCCAAATCTGCCGAGGGAGTCGGGGCGTTGGGCGCTGGTTTCGGAAGTGAGATGCAGGGGGGTGACTGTCATTTGATTTTAGATTTTAGATTTTAGATTTTTTAGATTCACGGGTAAGCTAGAGGCTTGGTGTCGATCGTAGCAAATCGGTTGTGGACTGGAGCCGATCGAACAAATTTCATTATAATTCCTTGAACGCTTGACGGGCTAATACAATAAGTAGAAGATAGAGCGCATTCCGAGCGATCGCAACCATACCCCAATCCGCTAAAACTAGAAATACCAGTAAAAAAGTTCAAGCATCTTAACCTATGGCAGCATCCAAACGCAAAGATTCTGACAGCAAAACAACCGAAGGGAAACGAATAGTTTACTCTGAATTTGGCAACGTTGACAACTCGGCAGCCCTCCAACGGGGAGTTGCCCAAGTTCCCCCCAATCAACAAAACCTCAAAATCGAAGCATCCCGAAAAGGACGCGGCGGCAAAACAGTTACAGTCATCAGCGGCTTTCAGGAAAAACCCGAAACATTAGCAACTTTAGCCAAGCAGCTAAAAGCCCAATGCGGTACTGGCGGCACAGTCAAAGATAATGAAATCGAAATTCAAGGCGAACACAAGCAAAAGCTGCTAGAAATTCTCACAAAGTTAGGCTACAAAGCTAAAATTAGTGGAGGGTAAATTAGTCAATAGCCATCAGTGTATGGGCGGGACGAGTTTATGATATACTTAATTTAAAACATAGATGGTTGGTAAAACCCGCCCCTACTTCGCGCCAATTCTACGATCGCGAATCAACCAGAAATGATATTACCAATTACCGCCAATTTTTAATGTACACTCGACCTTTAGCTCGTTTAATCGAACAATTGCAGCGCTTGCCAGGAGTCGGCCCAAAAACAGCCCAGCGGCTCGCTTTACATATTTTGAAGCGACCGGAAGAAGAAGTGCAAGCCCTAGCTAAATCTTTGATTGATGCCAAACAGCAAGTAGGTTTCTGTCAAGTATGCTTTCACTTATCTGCTGACCCTGTTTGCGAAATTTGCCGCAATACAAACCGCGACAGTCATACCCTTTGTGTAGTATCAGAATCCCGCGATGTAATCGCTTTAGAAAAAACGCGGGAATATATGGGTAAATATCATGTTGTTGGCGGCGTGATCTCGCCGATGGATGGAATTGGCCCGGAACAATTGAACATTCAACCATTAGTCCGGCGCGTCAGTCAGCAAAAGATTAAGGAAGTAATTATTGCTATTAGTCCCAGCGTGGAAGGCGAAACTACTACTCTTTATATCGGTCACTTATTAAAACCTTTTACCCTAGTGACGCGCATAGCTTTTGGTTTGCCGATGGGGGGAGATTTGGAATATGCCGATGAGGTTACATTGGCTCGCGCTTTGGAAGGAAGGAGAGAGTTGGATTAGTTAAAAACGGGTAATTAGTGATTGAAAAGTAAGAGAAACGAACCGCTTCCAGGTGCGTTAGCGAAGTGGCACGTTAGCGCTATTGTCACGAAGGAAGAGAAGATAGCAAGAAGAGTTCAGAAGTGATGCCACAAGTCCTATATCCCAAGGTTCTGTGATTGCTTCGCTAAGGCTCGTAATGAGAGAGAAATTTGTAATATCTCAAACCCGCGTCGGCGGGTTTTGTCTGTGTAGCGACAGGTTTCCATCTGTCGGGTATTTGGTATTTGGTGTTGGGTTTCGTTGTTCCCTGTCGTCACTGCCGCGAAAGGGTAAACTGGACAAAGTTACCGAGAGTAGTAAAAAATCATGACCCAATTCGATCGACCTTTAAGCTACCCCACAACCCGCAAAATCGACCAAACAGACGACTACCACGGCGTCAAAGTATCCGACCCCTACAGGTGGCTGGAAAATCCCGACTCTGAGGAAACCCAAGCTTGGGTGGAAGCCCAAAACGCAGTCACTTTTGCCTACCTCAACAAAATTCCGGCGCGGGAAAAAATCAAACAGCGCCTAACTCAACTTTGGGATTACGAGAAATACGGCATACCTTTCAAAGAAGGCGATCGCTATTTCTACTACAAGAATGACGGCCTGCAAAATCAATCCGTACTCTACACTTTAACATCCCTCGACGGCGAACCCAAAGTATTAATTGACCCCAACACTCTCTCAGAAGACGGAACTGTTGCTTTGGGTGGGATAGCTATCAGCGAAGACGGCAAGTACATGGCCTATGGTTTGTCAACTTCCGGTTCCGACTGGCAGGAATGGAAAGTCCGCGAGGTGGCAACCGGCGAAGATTTATCAGACCATTTAAAGTGGATTAAATTCTCAGGATCATCCTGGACTCACGACGGCAAAGGCTTTTTTTACAGTCGCTACGACGAACCCAACGAAAAAAGCAAGCACGAAGACGTTAACTATTACCAAAAACTGTTTTACCACCAAATCGGCACGCCCCAATCTGAAGATGTATTAATCTACGAGCGACCCGACCAAAAAGAGTGGGGATTTAGCGGGGGCGTCACCGAAGATGGCCAATACTTGATTATCTCAGTTTGGCAAGGAACTGAAACCAAAAACTTGATTTTCTACAAGGATTTAACTGCACCGGAATCAACCGTTGTAGAACTGATTAGCGAATTCGAGGCTGAGTACAGTTTCATCGACAATGAGGGCTCTATTTTCTGGTTTCAAACAAACTTGGATGCACCGTTAGGCCGCGTAATTGCGATCGACACCAACAACCCACCTCCTTCATCCCTCGCTTGTGATGAAACCCCCCCGTCGCCCAGGGAGGGGGGGTTTACAGAAATTATCCCCGAAGCAGCAGAAACTCTCGAAGGCATAGGCCTCCTGAACAATCAATTTGTCGCTTCCTACTTGAAAGACGCCTACACTCAGATTAAAATTTTCAGTTTAGACGGCTCTTTCGTGCGAGAAGTTGCCTTGCCCGGAATCGGTTCAGCGGGAGGATTCGGCGGCAAGCGGGACGACACCGAAACTTTTTATGCTTACACCAGTTTTACTGCACCAAACACCATTTATCGCTACAATATGGTGACAGATGAAAGTACGATTTATCGGCAGCCAAAAGTCGATTTTAATCCCGACGATTACGAGACAAAACAAGTATTTTACCCGAGCAAAGACGGTACGCAAGTACCCATGTTTATCACCCACAAGAAAGGCTTGCAGTTGGATGGCAATAACCCCACCTACCTTTACGGCTACGGTGGTTTTGGCATCTCGCTAACTCCGAGTTTTTCTGTTAGCAATGTCGTGTGGCTGGAGATGGGTGGAGTTTATGCGATCGCCTGTTTGCGGGGAGGTGGCGAGTACGGCGAATCCTGGCACCAAGCAGGCACAAAGTTGAATAAGCAGAACGTGTTTGATGACTTTATCAGCGCCGCTGAATGGTTGATCGAAAACAAGTACACCAAACCGGCTAAATTGGCGATCGCAGGCGGTAGCAACGGCGGTTTATTAGTAGGGGCTTGCATGACTCAGCGGCCGGAATTGTTCGGTGCAGCCCTGCCGGCAGTCGGCGTCATGGATATGTTGCGCTTTCACAAGTTTACCATTGGTTGGGCCTGGACTTCTGAATACGGTTCGCCGGAAAACCCCGAAGAATTTTCCACAATTCACGGCTATTCTCCGTTGCACAACCTCAAACCGGGAACGGCTTATCCGGCGACAATGATTACAACTGCCGATCACGACGATCGAGTAGTTCCGGCCCACAGTTTCAAGTTTGCTTCTGCCTTGCAAGAAACCCACGCGGGAGAAAAACCCGTGTTAATTCGCATTGAAACTAAAGCGGGACACGGTGCCGGCAAACCCACTGCGAAAATCATTGAAGAACTGGCAGATGAATGGGCTTTTTTAGTGCGGGAACTCGATATTAACTAACGTTTAAAAAGCGCGGAATTGGGGGTTGCCGAGTCCGAGAAAGTGCGATCGTGCCACCCTCAATTTTTCCGCCTCTCCCGTAGGGTACCCACGCAGCACAAAGCACCTCACCGTAGTATTTGAAAGAATTTTTTGGGCAAATCTCGCGTTCCCTTCTCAAATCCTGCGATCCCTTCACTACCTTTCGCTGCGGCTACCCGAAATTTTAAATCATAAATTAGTGCAACTTGTCAACTCCTAGCTCGTGTTAACTTGCCTTACGCTCTGTTAATTTTTGTATGCTTTAGTGGTTGTTAGGAGAGCTTTTTATAAGTTATTAATATAACTCCATTTGGCGCCGATGTCAATAACCCACAGTAGTAAATCGAATCTAAAATTTAAAATTTTTTAATTCTCGGAAACCAATTTTTTAAGTTGACTTTAAGTTGACTTACGGTGAAGATTAAACAAAAAATTATACCTACAACCGTACTGAGAACCCTCGCGTTACCGCAATCATTGCCTTTTTTTCAGCAAGGCGTCAATAATGGGCGATCGAAATCTCTCTGTTGTGGCATAGCCCGTTCTCAAATAAAAAGGTTTGGTTGGCGCACTCAAAGCCCGAAAACGCTTGCGTAGAAGTTGTGGTGATTTGTCGCCCTAGCCACCCGCTGCAGCCCCCGTTTTATTCTTTCCTAAAATCTCAACCCAAAAAATACGTAAGTAATAAATTATTTTTATACAAATAATTTATTGAAAATTTATATTATGGTGTTTATGGAATTTTATCAAGGTGGGTAAGTTAAAACTAATAACTAAATCAGGGAATAAAGAAAATGATCTCCAATCAGCGGCATTTTTCAGCCGTAAAAATACCTAAATCTACCCATTTTGCCACTAAGAACAACTTTTTTTTAAAACAAGCAAGCTCTACAGCAGCACCCGACGCGAAAAAATCTCTAGTGATTGTTGACTCCCGAGTAGAAAACTACCAGCAATTGATGGGTGGTATTAAAGTAGGAACGGAAGTATTTGTACTCAATCCAACTAGGGAGGCGATCGAGCAAATCACCGAAATTCTGGGTCAACGCAGCAGCATCACCAGCCTGCACATAGTTTCTCACGGCAGAGAAGCAGCAGTAGAAATCGGCTCAACCGAACTTAATATTGATAATCTAGAAACCTACAGCAACCACTTGCAGCAGTGGGGAAAACCCCTTAACGAATCCGGCAGCATTCTGCTTTACGGCTGTAACATAGCCGCCGGCGAATCCGGCATTAAATTCATACAAAAACTCAGCGAATTAACCGGCGCAAATATTGCCGCTTCCAATAACCTAACAGGGAGTGCAGCATTAGGTGGCGACTGGGAATTACAAATTACTACAGGACAAATAAATGCCGAATTAGCATTTGAAAAAAAAGTCCTAGAAAGCTACACATCAGTCCTAGCTACCTTAGCTGCCGAAGAATTCAAAAATTCAACAGTAATCGGGCCTTGGATATATGGAGTTGTTGGCACCTCTGCCAAACCAGGCTTAACCGCAGGTAGTACAGCCAACAACAGCGGCGTTATTCCCAGTTTAGGGATTGGCGATGCAGCCGGAACAGGTACTTTGAGATTAACATCAAAGGACTTTGACCAAGCAGCTTTTGTAATCTACAACAACCCCATCTCCGCCACTGAGGGTCTGAGAGTTACCTTTGATTTCTTTGCCTATAACAGAGGTACTGCCATTTATCCATCAGCACCACCGAATGCGCCTCTCCTTGGTGCTGATGGCATTAGTTTTTTCCTCATTGACGGAACAGCTACGCCAACACAAGCGGGAGGCTTTGGCGGCTCTCTCGGCTATGCTCAGAATAATAGGAATGGAATTGTATCGGGTATTGTAGGAGGTTATTTAGGTATCGGATTAGACGAGTTTGGCAATTATTCTGCTAGTCAATCAGGAGCGGGAGGGCGTGTAAATACAAATCCGGCTGCGCCGGGAGGGTTTCTAGCTGATGCAGTAGGACTTAGAGGCAGCGAAAGCACATCTTATAATTTTTTAACTAGCACTGTCGTTCCCGGTGGGATAGATAATAAAGATACAAGCATTCGCGCTGAGGCTAAAAGAACCGTTCAAATTACATTATTTCCGGCGAATTCACCAACATTTCCTAACCGTCTGACAGTTGCCTTCGACGTGAACAAAAACGGCACATTTGATGCGGGCGAAACAC
>NZ_JAUBRN010000115.1:0-8124 GCF_036701875.1 Microcoleus sp. MON1_C5
CTGTGCCTATTACTAGCTGAAATATGTTTGTTCCTTGCAGGCGTGCTATCGATAGCATACCACAACTGTGCAATGCCGTCCCGATACCAGGACTATGACCCATGCTGGTACACCAATGAGATAGAATGCCCAGGCCCAAAAACGCGATTTTTGCTTGCCTTGACTGTTTTTACTGCGTTCCGCCCTTGAGAAAAAAACTTTGTTGAGAAGATAAAATAATCCTCCCCATACTTGAAGAAGTAAGTCGATCACAGGTTACACTTTGATAGAAGATATAGCAATCTTAAATGAGTCGTAAATTTTTGACCCCACCCCAACCCTCCCCTTATCCAGGGGAGGGAGTAAGAAATTCACAAATGATTTAGGATGGCTATAGTCGATAAAATATTCCCAACAACATTAGGCTTAAAACTTAATGTCCTTTGGAAAAGGAACAGCTCGTTATGCCAATTATAACTCGTAACTTTCTAAACACTTAAAACCCTCCACAAAGTATTGGTAGTGATCCACAAGTAATGAGGCATTGTAGTGATGAATGAAATACCAGATGGCACCAATGTGATTCTCCAACGATTTTAAAAAGGACAAGGTTTTTCGGACTAGCCGAGACACCCGTTGCCTCAATGTATTGTTGAATCGCTCTTCGGTAGCTGGTTTTGCTGTCGGACATCGGGCGTAGAACGGCTCCATACGCTGCCTAGAAATTGGCGATAGACCGGAGGCAACGATTCCCACAATTTGCGGGCTGCTGCTTCATCCCGTGCGCCAATGTAAACGCCAACAATCTCACTCTTTGTCTGCATCAAGCGCCAACGGAACCCACTGCTTGTTGTCTTTGTTTTCTACCAATGACCATAACTCATCGCATTGAAACGCTCACGCCTCCCCTTTTTTTGGGTGTTAGCTGCACGCTTCGGGCCACCTTGGCATATTTCTCGTTTTTAGTGCGGGGCTTTCAACCCAAATTTTCGGTAAAAATTGGCAGCGGCTAAGGCAAAAACCGATCCAAAGCCGCTTTCAACTCTTCGATTTCCGTATCGATATTGCCTTCTTTAGCGGCTCTGCCAATACACTCAGTTAAATGTTCATCAAGAATGATTCTCGCTACGCGATCGAGCGCTCCTCGAACCGCAGCAACTTGCACGAGAACTTCGGGACAGGGACGGTTTTCTTGGACCATTGTTTTAATGCCGCGGACGTGCCCTTCAATCCGAGACAAGCGATTTACCAGCCGCCGCATCGATTCTTCATCGTGATGGTGAGGGTGGACTGATTTATCGTCGTGATGGTGGTGGGAATTTGAGGGCAAGGATTTGTCAGTAGAAGTATCAGATAGAATCATTGGGGTTACGAGGGAATTTTTAAAAGTTAGAATTCTGAATATGTTGAGTTGGTGCGGGATCCTGACTCATGTATTGTAACTGTCAAAATATATTTAGGATCTTCATAGCGGCAGATTATTGAGTCCGCACGATCGCACACGTTTACCAGACTAACCCAGACTAACAAAGATTGACGCTATGCGACTATTTAAGTTTTTTCGCCCCACACCTCGAATCGGTGCTCGTTGGTTCGCCCTAATTTTAGCAATGACGATCGCCCTGAGTGCCCTGGGTATCAATGCTGCACCCGCTGCCGCCGCTGAGGGCACAAATCCGCCCAACTTACAGTTCCCGAGTTCCCCCGCCACCCCCCCGAATCCGCAACAGTTAGCGCTGCGGGGCGGGGAACTCCTGGCGGATACGGCCAGTTTTGTGACGGCGGCTGTCGATCGAGTCGGACCGGCAGTTGTCCGCATTGATACCGAGCGCACTGTCAGTCGCAACATCGACCCTTTAATGGAAGACCCCTTCTTCCGCAGATTTTTGGGAGAAGATTTACGCAGCCTCACCCCCAGACAAGAACGCTTACGCGGTCAAGGTTCCGGCTTCATTATTGACAAAAGCGGGATTGTTTTAACCAACGCTCACGTAGTTGACAAAGCCGATCGAGTGACTGTCACCTTAAACGACGGCAGGACATTTCCAGGAGAAGTCCAAGGTACTGACGAAGTAACAGATTTGGCTGTTGTCAAAATTAATACCAAACAATTAAACCTGCCGACGGCCACCTTGGGAGATTCCGACGCGGTGAAAGTGGGAGATTGGGCGATCGCCGTGGGCAACCCCCTGGGATTTGACAACACCGTCACCTTGGGCATTATCAGCACCCTCAAACGCTCCAGTGCAGCCGTCGGTATTCCCGACAAGCGGCTCGATTTCATTCAAACCGACGCCGCCATCAATCCCGGCAATTCCGGCGGCCCCCTGTTAAACAGCAGAGGAGAAGTGATTGGCATCAACACGGCGATTCGAGCCGACGCAATGGGTATTGGGTTTGCGATTCCGATCGACAAAGCCAAGGCCATCTACGCGCAGTTAGCCAAGGGAGAACAAGTCAGCCATCCGTTTTTGGGGATTCAGATGATTGCTTTGACTCCTGAAATGGCCAGAGAGAATAATTCTGACCCCAATGCTCCTTTAATTGTGCCGGAAGTCCAAGGGGTGTTAGTGATGCGAGTTGTGCCAAATACGCCTGCTGAGGAAGCAGGGATTCGCAAGGGGGATGTCATCGTTCAAATTGATGGCGAGGGAGTGACTGAACCCGAACAGTTGCAAAATTTGGTGGAAAACAGCAAAATCGGTCAAATTCTGCAACTTAAGGTGCGCCGCGGTGCCCAGATTAAAGAAGTTCCGGTTCAAACTGCTCAACTGAGAGATTTTTAACTAGAAGGGGAAGGGGGGAAATCGCTAAAACCCCCTCCTCGACTCGATCGCGTGCTGGGCCTAAAAATTGTTCACAAATGAAATAGGATTGCTATCATAGATGATTTAACTTCACTCAACTATGACCGAATATTGCGTCTATTTTTAACTCAAATGCTCCTGTAAAAGGATCTCGCCCTTCAGTCTAGATCGCACTCTAACCGCTTCAGCTCAAATCCGTGCTTCATGGGAATTACAAAGTTGAGTCAAGTGGCAGCTATATGTATTTTCGATATATCAGCGCTAATTTGAGTTTATCGACTCACAGTCAACTGTCAAAGGTTAACAAGAAAAACTCTTGATTGACTTAAATAGGGATGGCTTTCTAACTGTTTAATTCACCAACTAAAACGCCCAACCATTGCGATGACGCTGGCAACTATGCAGAGTTATAGTATCGTTTGTAACAGTTATGTAAGTTATCAGCAATTAAAATAAGTGGGTTTAAATAAACATTACAGGGTAGACCAGCTTTTGCACTAATAACATCTCTCTTAGTATAGATACTAGGCTAAACCTGCCCGGGCAAGACCCTACAAAATATTATTGTTTTTTTGCGCTTACCTACTTATATTAGCCATAATTAATAGACATAAAATAAAAAAATCAGGGAAAATTTAGTATGACATCTGTGGATATTGAAAAAAAAGTCATGACAGAAGAAGAGGAAGCAAAGTTATGGGAAGCGTTCCAAGTATTTGACGCGGACGGGAGGGGTGCTATTTCATCAGAAGAACTCGCTCAAGTGATGCGATCGCTAGGCCAGAGTCCTAACGAAACCGAGCTGCGCGAGATGATCAAAGAAGTGGACGTAGACTTGTCGGGCAGTATCGATTTTGAGGAATTCAAAATGCTGATGATGTCCGAACAAGGCGATCGCCAGAGTCGTCTCAAAAGGTCATTTAGTGTATTTGATGAGGATGGTAGCGGTCAAATCACTAAAAACGAGATGCAGGATATGATGAGCCCGTTTGGGCTGACAGAGCCAGAGCTTGATGAGATTATCAAAGAGGCAGATCATGACGGCAATGCCTTAATTGACTTTGAGGAATTCTGCACACTCGTACCCGATGAGTCAGATATCACAACAGCAGATCAAGACTCGCCGATTCCCGTTGTCAGTACACAGACAACCGAGATTTCAGATAGTACAGTGGCTGCGATCGAAAGTATAGCCACTGTTGTCAATGAGGCAGCTTCTGCCACTATTGAACCTCATCTACAAGAGCTACAAGAACCACCCACCGATAGCAATCGAGAAATAGCGCGGCTCAAAGAACTACTCGCCCAACACCCACAAGCTGATAAGAAGCGCGGTACGTCCCGCTTGGAGATGCAGATTGGTTTGTTTCGTCTGATCCAGGGAGCAGCCTACCGCAGCTTCCGCGAGAGTTTTTCCGCCAACCACGAGACTCACCTGTGCGTGAGAAACTTGCCATACAGAATCGTTGATTTTGTGCCATTTGTCAGGAGTGCGATCGCGCTTTATAAAGGATTGGGTGTAGTAGAATCGGCGTGCAACCCTCTACTGGATGCAGTAGTTAAATCGCTCGAAGATGAATTGGGCAGACTAGAGCATCGCATCAAGAATTGGAAAACCATAGAAAAAACTCCTGAAATGTTGGCCGAAGAAAAAGCCATGTTGGAGGCGCGGGGTAAGTCTGCCACGGCCAAGGAGAAGTTTGGGGCGGCAGTCGAGTTGGCAATGACCATCAAAAAGGATAGTCTCAACTTGCGTGACATCGCCGAGGGTGTGCTTGCAATCAACGAACTCAACCGACTGCGAAACCTGGAGCTGAGTGAGAACATGGCGCCGCCACCACCCAAATCCGAGGGAGATGCCAAGGAGTACCTGAAGAAGTGGAACCGGGTCATCCTCTCGGAGGCATCAGAGGAAATAGATGGTGCGATGATGCCAGTAGCATATTGGTATGAAGACTTTATGCCGAAGTTGCTGGCTGCCTTCAGCGCCGTTACCGCAGCAGACATCCCGTTCAACACGGTGCCTGATGAAGCAGCTTTAAACGAGTGGTACGAAGCGACTAAAACGTCAGGGGAATTTGGGCGCTATGGGGCGGATGTTGCAGAAAACTTTGCCAAATGCGCTCCAAAACAGCAACTGATGCTTCAACAGGCATGGCGCTTGACCCACCACTACCTCAATGGGATACAGAAACGGCGCGAAAGCTTAGAGTGTGGGCGCGAGTCTGGCGAACTCTCGCAATATGTGGCGTTTATCGATGTTTATATCGATCGCACTGAAGTAAAGAATTCACAAATGCGGGTCAGCTTCCCTTACTATATTGGCCCTGCGGTGTGGCGTTTCTTCCACACTACGGCTGAAATCGTCTCTACCAAGACCCCCGAACAGCAAAAAACTCTGGTGGCAATTTTCAAGGAATTCTTCAACCTGTTTGCCACTATGTATCCCTGCCCCTACTGCCGCCACCACCTCAACGCCTACGTCGTGCAGAATAAAGAGGTGGAAATGTACCCTCTGGAGTACCTGGTGCTTGGGCGCGACCCGCGTCTGAATAGCTTTGAGGTATCAATGGAGGCCAAGCTGTCCACCGTAGTAGATGGCGATTCCCTGCGCTTATTCTTCTGGAAGTTGCACAATACTGTCTCCTCATCAATTGCGCGATCGGAAGAGTGGTATCAAAAGGATGAGGAAGCATTCTACACCACCCGTTATTGGCCCAGCATTGAGTCTGAGCTAGCACGAGCCAAAGCCCTCAAACAAATCAGCATTGCCACCGATCGGATGTACCGCCTCTACACCATACTCAAGCCCGCGGCACGACTGACAGGGGTGAGAGCAATATTGCACAAGCTGTTGGATAAGAGGGATGAGGAAGGCATCAAGGAGGTATGCTTAGTTGCCCAAGATTACATCCAGGAGTTGGACGAGGCGATCGTCACGGGACAATTCCTACAAGAGACATACTACTTTGACCCTGACCTTGTGGATGAACCTCCAGTATTCACTCCTGAAGAAGAGGAGTTTGCTCGCAGCGGTGTGTTCGTCGAGGCTACTTGAATATCAGTCAGTAAAAACTTAAGTTTTTAAGCTTAACTTTTTACCTCTTCAAATATATAGCAATACTCCAGGAGTTCGGTACGGGAAAAACCGCGATCGTTTTATGACAACCCCCTTAGCGGTTAGGGGGTAAACTGAGAATAGTCTCTTTTGTTGCGGAGCGATCGCACGACTCATGCTTCTTGCCTATCCCAAAATTCCAGATAGTAAAAATTGCCCTAACGAACAATGTGTAGCTTTTGAGAAGTACGATGGCACTAATTTGCATTGGGTTTGGGAAGTTGAACTTGGTTGGTATGCTTTTGGTACGCGCCGCAGTAGATTTGATTTGGATGAGATGGGAATTGCAGAATTTAATACTGCACATCCAGGTTTAGAAGAAGCACCGGAAATATTTAAAAGAGACTTTGCTAGTCCCTTAGAGTCTATATTTCGAGAGAACGAACACTATCACTGCCCTGAAATTACTGTGTTTACAGAGTTTTTTGGTGCTAACTCGTTTGCGGGAAAGCACAAAAAGGACGATCGCAAACAACTGGTGCTTTTTGATGTGGAAACTGAGGGCGGTATGGTTGTTCCCGATCGGTTTATTCAGGATTTTGGTAAATTAAATATTGCGCGAGTGATTTATCGCGGCAAACTGACGGGCAAGTTTATGGACGCTCTTCGCAAGGGGAAATACGGTGTGGATGAAGGTGTTGTGTGCAAGGGAGGCCGCAATTCTAATAATCTGTGGATGGTGAAGATTAAGACTGATGCGTATATGCAGAGATTGCAGCAAGCTTTTAAGGATGATTGGGAAAATTACTGGGAGTAATATCAAATCTGAAGGCTAACTTTTATCGGCTAGTTTTGTAATAGGGTGCGTTGCAGCCAGGTAAGTATAGATTGAATCGGGTGGGGGTGTTGAGTTGAGAAAGTGGGAATAATTGGATGGGATGAGTCGGTGATGAGGCAGATTATAGCGTCAAAGCGTGTAAGGGTATGCAGAAAAGTTTGGCTAAAATCTTGGGTAGCGGCGATCGCGTCTTCGTAGAAGTTGTTGTAAGACCGTCGGACAATCGAGCAGTTATTATTTACTATACCTCTGAAAAAGATACTGTAGATAATCCTAATGCAGAATTATGGATTGATAATGGGGTTGATGAACCAAGAACTTTAACTCTAGGCAAAATTATTAAAACGACAGGTATTAATAGGATTCGAGTTTAAACATGGATATTACAAATGAAGTAGCCCAAATAATTGGACAGGCAGAAAGCTCTACGCTTGAATATAAAGCGGTTTTGCCACCATCCAATAACATTGCTAAACTAATCAGTTCATTTGCTAATTCTGAGGGTGGATACATCATTTTGGGTGTGTCAGAGGGTCGGCAAGGAAATATCGAAATCAACGGTTTAAGTGAAGAATTTCATGCCAACACAATTATTCATAAAGCATTAGATATTCTTTCACACCAACCGCAGGTATATTACCAATACGTTGTATATAATGGCAAAAAGCTTTATGCAATAAAAATTAAAAAATGTGATTGTTTAGTTGCTGTAGAAGATAAAGTTTATAAAAGAGTTGGCGCTCAAATTCTACTTTTAAATCCTAGTGAACCTCAATTAAAAGTCAACGGATATTTTAAAATTACAAGTATAAATCAGCAGCTTGAAGAATATAAAAGAAAGGCAACAAATGCCAAGAGCAAGTTGATTGAACACTATCAAAGTATTTTAAAGATAATAGATGATCTTGCTCTGATGCTTTATCCAATAGATGCAAATACGCCTACAATCAATCAAGAAGGAAAAATACTTACGAGAATATTGTTTTCCTCCTTTGTGGATAACTTTGAAACATATTTGTCGGACTTGTTGTATGAGATTTTTCTTGCAAATCCGGCAACACTAAAATCTAAACAGCAAGTTACTCTTGAAGAGGTTTTAAATTGTTCAGACATGGAAGAATTTGTCAAATATTGTGCCAAAGAAAAACTTGGTAAGTTGCAAAAAGGTAGTGTAAAAGGTTTTATAAAAGAAAATAAACAAATAAGCGATTTGGGTGTTCTTAATGAATCCAAACAAAATGAAATAGAGAAGATACTTCAAATAAGGCATTTGTATTCTCATAGAAACGGCTTTGTAGATGAAAAATTTATTCAATATTTTGGGGGGAAATTTACTTTGAATTCAGAACATCAAATGTCTATAAGTGAGAGTAATTGCTCAACTAGGGGAAAAAATGGAGCCATCAATAGAGAGAGCTTGTTGAATAGATTGATAAGCAGTT
>NZ_JAUBRN010000016.1:0-80655 GCF_036701875.1 Microcoleus sp. MON1_C5
AGTTTTTGAGTAACAGCTTGCCGGATATTCAAAGGCAGCTACTTTTGGCTGCAATCATTTTTTAGTCTAAACTACAGTTATATGGGTTCGGGTAACTATAACGAATCAATCCAAGGCAATTATATACAAGGCAATTTCATAAATACGGGTCAGGACTTATCTCAAGTAACGGCTCAAATTCAAGAATCATTAATTCAACTTCAAACACAGGGATACACTCCAGAGGATGCTCAGCAGAAAGTCGCTAGTGACTTAGTGTCTCAGGCTAATAATGATTCTCAAGCCAAAAGCAGGTTAGTCAAGTGGACACAGTATGTACTTGATGGTGCTGCTAATGGTCTGATTGGTGAAGCAGTGGTAGAGGTAGTCAAGCTAACGCTAGGATTATTAGGTATTCCTCTTTGAAGTACAGATAAGCTGTCGCGCATTTAATCTGGACAGCCCTGCTTATTCAAACTCTTGTAGGGTGGGCATCCTGGCCGCCCTACAAGTTAAATCTTAATCCCGAACAGCTTATTTCGCTAAATTAATGATAGGTAAAATAAGACAAATTTTTAATAAATTCAGTATTTTAATATCTAGGCTACCAGGAAGTAAAAAGCAACGATATTACTTCTTTAGCGTATTACTGGGACTAATAAGTTTTGCGGTTGTTGGCACGGGCGTTCTGACTCTAACTAGGTTGATAGTTAGCGTGGTAATATTCGGAGCTTCTAAATTGTTATGGAATTTAGGTGTTAATACTCCACAAGAATCAAGAACTAACTTAGAAGACAATAGCCAAACTGGCGATCGCAATATTAACATAGACCGTGGTAATTATAACGAATCTATTCATGGCAACTATATTCAGGGAGACTATATAGAAATACAAGGTTGTTACATTAACACTAATCAAGAATTATCTGATGTCGTCGCAGAGTTTCGCGAGGTTGTAGATCGACTTAAAAATCAGGGATATAGTGCGGATAAAGCTGAGGAGCAAGTAGCCCAAGATTTAGAAGAAAAAGCCCGCATTAACCCGAAAGTCAAAAAAAGAGTGGTTAATTGGGCAAAGTCTTTAAATAATACGTCTACTCGAATAAATAATGAAGCTGAGGCAGCTAGAGAAGTTATTAAATATGCTGCTGCTTCTCAATATACTTCGTCTGCTAAATCTATTTCAGTGCTCGGGGGAAAGTATTCTAAGTTAGATAGCTTGCTCCAAGCTAGGAGATGGAAAGAAGCCGATGAGGAAACAGAGAAAATGATATTCAAACTATTAGGTAGAGAAAAAGTAGAACTACCATCAGGAAATATTTTATCAGCAGCAAATTTTGATAAAACAATGGCTTTTTATAACAACTGTTTATCGGGCAAAGATATTGAAATTTTACCGGGTACAGAACTCAGAAATATAAATAAACTCTGGCTAGAACATAGCAAGGGACGCTTTGGCTTCAGCGTACAAAAGCGGATTTGGGAAAGCATTGTTCGTACTGAGCGTAAACCTACAACCTTTGATGGTTGCGGTGGTAAGGAGTTTGATGAGTGTGTGGGCTGGTACGTGAAGGGTGATTGGATATATTACTCTGATATTAAATACTCTCTAACAGCTCCACCTGGACATCTTCCCATCAAAGTCATGTTAAATCCACATTCTACAAAATGTGACTGCGATCAATCAATTTTTCGTGTTTTCATGAAGCGTCAATATTACTCGTAAGTAAAACAATAAAATTATTCTATATTGGGTGAGTAAATTAAGATCGCCCGTTAATCCAAAACAATATAACTGAAGTACGCACGAGCGCAGCTATCCCGTAGGGAATCGCCTACAATAGAATCAACACTTCTCCTCTCAAGCGCCATGCAAATTGTTTTGTCACCTGAAGTCGAAGCCCTCGTGCAGCGTCAACTCACGACTGGCAAATACAAAAGTGCGATCGAAGTCATATTCGCAGCCATTCAACTCCTCGAACAACAAGAAGACATTTATCAAGGACGACTGCAAGAACTTCAACGAGACGCACTCATTGGCCAGCAAGCATCCCAAGGTGGTGAAGTCGTAGACGGTGCAATCGCAATCACACAAATTCGCGCCAACCTGCGATCGCGCTACAGTTGATCGCAAGCATGACTCCACAATTTCGTCTCACTGAACCTGCAATTCAAGACATCGAGCAAATTGCAGACTACATCGCTCGTCAATCTTTATTTTTTTGTCTCAAGCGAGAGAAACTTCGTTTGTATAGTAGCGGTTTTAACCGCCGTGTTTTATTGCAATAATTAGTATCACAAAACCCTACCCCCAACCCACAAAATCACACAAAAAAATGCTCCGACTCTCGCAAACCCAACTCAAAATCCTCGAAGAATGCCCCCGCAAATTCCAACACAGCTACCTAGAACTCCTAGCCACCACCGCCTCCCCAGAACACAAAGAAAAACTCACATGGGGAAGCCACTTTCACCTATTAATGCAGCAGCGAGAACTCGGACTTCCCCTTGAATTTATCATTCAACAAGACCCCGAACTGGGACGATGTGTGGCAGCATTTATCAACACCGCCCCCGAACTTTTCGCCGATTCAGAAAATAGCGACAACATTTTTCGCCAAGCCGAACACCCCCGCACCCTAATTTTCCAAGACTACCTATTCACCGTTATATATGACTTGCTAATAGCAGAACCAAACGCCGCCCAAATTCTCGACTGGAAAACCTATCCCCGCCCTCAAAAATCAAAATGGATAGCCGAAAGTTGGCAAACTCGCCTCTATTTATACGTCTTAGTAGAAACCAGCGACTATTCCCCCGAACAAGTTTCCATGACATACTGGTTCGTACAATTGCAAGGAGAAGAACCGCCGCAAAAACTC
Organism: Microcoleus sp. MON1_C5; assembly: GCF_036701875.1. NCBI lineage: Bacteria > Bacillati > Cyanobacteriota > Cyanophyceae > Oscillatoriales > Microcoleaceae > Microcoleus > Microcoleus sp. MON1_C5. The sequence goes on from NZ_JAUBRN010000016.1 coordinate 2,862, forward strand.
ACATTTTATTACAGTCAAACAGAACACGATCGGACAAAACAAGATTTAACCCACCTCTTGCAGCAGCTAACCGACTGGCGGCAGCGCTATACCGAAGGCGGCGAATTCTTACCCCAAGTAGAAATTAGTTCCAATCTTTGCAATTCCTGTCAATTTGCCACTCGCTGCAACCGCACAACAGACAACACAGCTTTCTTACCCAATCTTGCAGCAGAAACTCCCACGGATTGGCTGCCAAATCTTGCTATAATCGACGAAATATTTATTTAATATATAAACAAACCCCCCCAATTTTACTCGTTACCAGGCAGAGCCTAGTAACGCCGATAGGGAGGCTCTGCCTCCAAGTTTCCCGATCGTAAGCGAGGCACAGCCTCTGGAAATGGGTTCCCAGGCAGAGCCGGGGAACCAGTGACTCGCTTAAGTTTTATTTAAAATACAAAAAAGCCCCTAGATTCATCTGTAGTCACAATCTAAAATCTAAAATCTAAAATCTAAAATCGAATGACAGAAACCCCTCAAAACTGGCAAAATCAACCCTTACCCCAACCCCCAGCTTGGCTGATAGAAGCTGTCAGGAACCACGCACCAGAACTCCCCGGAAACTATGCCGCTGCACTTCTCTGGTATAGAGGAATTCAGAATCCCGAACAAATACCCGGTTTCTTAAATCCCCAACTTTACCAACCAGCAAGTCCCTTTGAATTCGGACTAGAAATGAACTGGGCGATCGAAAGAATCCAGCAAGCACGAAACAGCGGCGAAAAAGTCGCAATTTGGGGAGACTTCGACGCTGACGGCATTACCTCAACCTCCGTACTTTGGGACGGACTGGGAGAATTTTTGGCTCAAAATGACCAACTAATTTATTACATTCCCAACCGCTTAACCGAATCTCACGGACTCAATATCCCGGCAATAGATACCTTAGCAAAATCGGGAATTAGCTTAATTATTACCTGCGATACCGGCAGTACAAACATCGCAGAAATCGAATATGCGAGTAGCTTAAACATCGATACAATTATCACCGACCATCATACATTACCAGACGATCGCCCGCCAGCTACAGCCATTATCAATCCCCGCTACTTTCCCCCAAACCACCAACTATTTAACCTCTCAGGAGTTGGAGTAGCCTACAAATTAGTTGAAGCCTTGTATCACACATTACCGGATATTCCGCAGCGCCCGCTCACAGATTTATTAGAATTAGTAGCGATCGGCTTAATTGCCGATTTAGTCCAACTTACAGGAGACAGCCGCTACCTAGCACAAATCGGCATCCAACAACTGCAAAAACAAATCGCAAATCCCACCCGACCGGGAGTTGCAAAATTGCTCGAACTGTGCAAAAGATCGGGCGATCGCCCAACCGACATTTCCTTCGGCCTCGGCCCCCGAATCAACGCCGTCAGCCGCATTCAAGGTGACGCCAGCTTCTGCGTAGAACTCCTCACCAGCCGCGACAAAAAACGCTGCGAAGAACTAGCAAATTTAACCGAAATTGCCAACAGCAGACGTAAATCTTTACAAAAAGATGTTGCCAAAGATGCCGCTAACAAACTAGCCAAACTCGACCTTTCAACTACTAGCGTCATCGTCCTCAGCGACCCGCAATGGCCCGTAGGAGTATTAGGATTAGTAGCGGGACAAATCGCCCAAGAATACGGCCGCCCCGTGATTTTATTCAGCACAGAAGGAAGCGAAAAAATTAATGACAATTCCCCGGAAATGCAATTTACCTCCTTCTTAGATTCAGAATCACCAACAATTTCCCCATCCAAAATTGCCAGGGGTTCCGCACGTTCCGCCAATCAAATCGACCTTTACCAATTAGTCAAAGATCAAGCGCATTTATTGCACAGATTTGGCGGTCATCCTTTCGCCGCCGGATTGAGTCTCCCCGTTGAAAATATCCCCCTATTTACAGATGCGGTAAATCAGCAACTGCGGCAACAATACAGCACTGATAGTTTAACAGCCGCGCCCGTTCAAGCAGACTTAAAAATTACTGTCTCCGAATTAGGCAAGGACTTATTTCAAGAACTAAAATTGCTCGAACCTTGCGGTATGGGCAACCCCGCACCCAAATTGCTGATTGAAAACTGCTGGTTTGAAAATCTTTGGAATCAAAAAATTAAGGATTTGAAAGGGCAAAAAGTAGAATATATCAAAACAGAATTTACCATTAGGGACGAATCGAGCGATACGGGATTTCCCGGCATTTGGTGGGGACACAATCAAAATGAAGTTCCCCAATGCCGCTGCGATGTCACCGTCGAACTCGATTTTAATACTTACAAATCGCGGTATGAAGTGCGCCTCGTATCAGTGCAAGAACGCACGGAAGACAATCAAATAAATTCTCAGACTCCAATAGATTGGATTGTAGACTGGCGTAATAGAAATAACGATGAAGAGTTATTAGGCGCTAGCACAAATTTAGAATCTCAAATGCCGATCGACAATCTAGTTTACAATTCCCAAAAGGTCGATCGCGAAAACTCGATCGTCCTCAAAGAATGCCCCGCAAGCTGGGACGAACTGCGGATCTGGTTTCGGCAAGCACAGTACACTCAGAAAAAACTCGCGATCGCCTACAGATTACCTCCACTCGTACCCCCACAGCAAATCTGCCAACAGCTAATCGGCATCGCCAAATACCTCAGCCGCACCAACAAACCCGTCACCAGACAGCAACTCCGCCAAAAACTCGGCATCAGCGACACATCGCTGCAACTAGGGTTCAAAACCCTAACATATCTCGGTTTCCAAATCCATTACCGCGATCGAGCTTTCCACATCGCCAGACAACCCGAAACCGCACAGCAGCAAGACGCGCTCGCTCAAATGCCCAAACCCTTATTAGATAGCCAATCCATTCAATTCTCAGTGCCAAATTCCCCGATTGCCGCGCGTTTTGCAGCGCAATTTCTAGCAGCAGTCTCCGAAGAACAATTCCGGCGGAAATATTTCTGTGAAGTACCCCTCTCCACCATTGTGTCGATCGCCCGAGAGACCGTTTTCCAAGAAGATTCTACAGCAAATCCCTTCTAACTGAGATCTAGCACCATTGTTAAGCATAGGCAGGATGACAGTTCCACTCATGAGATAACTTTTCTTGTCGGGCCCGCACTTGCTCCCGCCGGTGGGGCTGCCTTTCTCGCCTGTGAAGCGAGAGAGGTTTTTATAGATGTGGCTTAACACGCCTATTCCTGACACGGAGGCAACATCTCAGTTCTAAGAAATATCTTAGTTCGGAATTCATCCCGATAAAATAAGGCATAGGGCAATGGGAGTTATCCGTTGCGAGTCAGACCAAAAACTCATAACTCCTAACTCACAGGCCAAAACCCAAAACTCCCCACCGCCAAACTCGATCGCCCATCTCCAATTTAAAACCCCTATGCTTCTCTGTCCCCGCTGCCAATTTGAAAATCCCAATCCAAACAAGTTTTGTCAACAATGCGGAAATTCCCTAATTTACAAACCTTGCCACGAATGCGGTGCCCAAGTCGCTTTTAGCGCCAAAGAATGTCAGAATTGCGGCGTCGCAACAGGTCAAGTGTGGCGGGCCATTATCTGCGGTCGATCGAATTTTCCAGCAGTCGAGCCAGACGAATCCACCCTACCCCCAGCCGAGTTTCCCCAAAAACCAGAGATGGTTCCAGAAATCGCATCGCCTCAAAACTCTGCTGAACCAATCACAGACGCCATTAAAACAGAAATCACCACCCCAGCCGAACCCCAAACAGCCGTAGAACCAACTTCTCCACTGACCGAAGCCGCCGAATTCAGCAGCCCTGAAGACGCTGTGGTAGCCGTGGGGGCGATCGCACCAGCATCCTTTCAAACAACAGAAAAAAGCTCTAATACAGCACCCGAGCGCCAAATAACCCCACCTGAGCAGAATTTTACAACCGCACCACACCCTCAACAAATCCAGGAAGCAACCGAGAACCCCGACAGCCCAAACATAGCTGACCTCTCCCCCCAATCTTCACAATTCCCCGTCCCCAATTCAGAATATTTAATCCCTTCCCAGCCAGCCGGGGCTTATTTAGACACTCAGCAGCGCTACCAACTCCTAGAAACCGTGCCGCCGAGAAAACGCTCAGACACAGTAGCAGTAACAGTATTGGACTGCCAGCCGCTGGAAATGTCACCCCTAAAAGCCATGCTAGCAGCCAACTCTGCCAGCGTCGCCAGACGAACATCTCCCTATAGCGCAGCAATCAAACGCGGAGAAAATTCAACCAATTCCGCCTTAGCAGAGCTGTGCCAAGGCATAGCTGAACCTTATCTGGCACTGCGGTGGCAATTCTCTCAAAACCTGCCCGTCATTCACGATAGCTGGTCAGACAACGAACAGGCAGTGCTGCTGCTAGAAGACTGCTCCCAATGGCCGCTGCTGGTAGAACGGTGGAATCGACCCGAAACTTCCACCCAGCAAATTTTATACTGGCTGCACGAAATGACAGAACTGTGGGCTGCCCTAGAACCCTGGCGCTGTCGGCAAAGCTTGTTGGAACTGACAAATTTGCGAGTCAACCCCGACTCTTCCTTTTCCTTGGCTTCTTTGCGGCTGCAGTACCTCTATCCCGAACCCGCCGGCTCCAACCTGCAACTGGTAGATTTGGGGCAATTGTGGCAGGTGATATTTAGCCAGTCCGATGGTCGCACTCAGTTTGGCGCCTTGCTCGAACTGCTGCAACAAATGTACAGAGGCGAGATTAACACAATCGAAGAATTGCGATCGCGCCTAGAAACTGTTCCCCTCGAACTCCAGCCCGCACCTTCACCAACCTCAACCCCGACGCGCGGGCCTTTCCGCAGCCCAGACCAGTCCCCCCCCGACGTTGGCGAGGTCTTAACCCAGCCCATGCCAGTCCAGATTTACAGCTTAGAAGACGCAGGGCTCACCGATGTTGGCCGCACGCGCGACCACAACGAAGACTTCTTCAGCATCTGGACTCAGCTCAACAAACTCGAAAGCTCCTTCGGTCGCATCTTTCAAACCAAAGGGCTTTACATTCTCTGCGACGGCATGGGCGGACACGAGAGGGGAGAAGTAGCCAGTCAACTAGCCGCTGAAACCCTCAGAGAATTTTTTCAAACCAGTTGGGAAAATCAACTACCTCCTGCCGACACCATCCGCGAGGGAGTCCTGCTAGCCAACAAAGCCATCTTTGAAATCAATCAAAAGGACGGACGCTCCGGCAGCGCCCGCATGGGTACAACTCTAGTCGCAGTCTTAGTTCAAGACACCAAATTCGCCGTTGCCCACGTCGGCGACAGCCGCCTCTACCGACTGAGAAAGGGACAAACCCTAGAAAAAATCACCTCAGACCACGAAGTAGGGCAGCGCGAAATAAAGCGCGGGGTTGACCCGGAAACTGCTTATGCCCGTCCAGACGCCTATCAACTAACTCAAGCCATCGGCCCGCGAGACAGTAATTTTCTCAAGCCCGACGTGCAGTTTTTAGACTTGTGCGAAGATACTTTGTTGATTTTGGCCTCCGACGGTTTGACAGATAATGATTTGTTGGAAACTCACTGGCAAAACACTCTCGAACCTCTGTTCAATCCCCAAGCCGATCTCGACCAGGGAGTTGCCCAGTTGATTGAACTGGGTAACAAACGCAACGGTCACGACAATATCACGGCAATTATCATTCGGGCGCAGGTAGGCGCATTTCGATTTTAGAATTTGGATGCTCCAAACTTTTTCTTGGCGTAGCCCAAGCCAGCCGCTCGCTGCCAGAGTTAAACCTGCCATTGTTCCAGGTTCAGGAACAGCCTCTGAGTTTTCAGAGCAAGGCTTGACTTCCTCTGCTATTACATATCGGCTGTTGAGGTAGCTTCCGTTTGATTGGAAACCATTTTGCAGCCAGCTCATTCTAGATCCTGGCCCGTCGCTATTCCCAAAGATGACCAGATTTGGAGGTGTTCGTATATTTCCAAATGCCCAATTTCCCCACAGATTGGGTTCTTCGGAACCGAAAGGGGAAAAACTTGCCGTAAGAACTTGTAATTGAAGTCGGCCAAACGGTGCCCACAAGAAAGGTCAAAGCCTTGTACCCCTGTCGCCAATTGTAGCCTGGGACAAGTTCCACAACAGCCCGAGTAAATTTACCGCAAAATCCTGTACTACAAACCATTTATCGCTGGCCTTAATTTCTAAAGGAGGTGTTCCCACACTTCTTGACGGAAAAATAGCTTCATCAAAAAAAATGGGTAGAAACCCCGTCCTTTTAGGAGGGCTTTATTGGTATAATTTAAGTGGTCAATGACCCACCCGTGACGATGGAGACATAAACCCTAACACCAAAGTTTGCGAACAATCGCAACGGGGAAGAAAAATCGGTAGACCGGGAAAAGAGGACAGGGCAATGGGCAGTCCACCCCTAGAATCAAACAACAAAGATTTTTGTTGATATTCGACACATAAAAACCGCAGGGCTTGCGGGGTTAGTCTGTGGAGCGAACGTAAGACCATAAACTCCTTGTGGGTAGAGGCAGTTGCATTCGAAGCAGAAACTTAAGTTGTGAGGCTTAGGAATCACCGCACCTTCAGGTCGGTGAGTATGTCAAAAGGAGTCGATTCATCATAGCTGAAAGAGCCTACAGCTACAGGAGTGTCGGTGTCCTGAAAAAAAGTTAATTTCACTGATGCAGCCTCTGCAGATTTGACTGCGGTCGCCCCCTATCCCAAAATAGCAGCAACAGCCATTTATTGTAAGTTTTTAGTCATTGTTATTCCGTCCTTAATTTTGATAGGATTAAGTAGAGATGCTTGGGTAAAAAGCTCGATTTATTTATCAGCAATAATAGGGAAAATATGTTACAAAAATGAGAAAGCAATAGCATCTTTATGCAACATTTAATAAAAAATGTGCTTTAATCAAGATTTGATGAAGCTAAGGGCTGAAATCATAGTAATAATACCTATTACGCGAACGATGCAACAGATCGATTTCTAGTAAATTTACGGTTAAACGCTGCAACAGAGCTAGTTATTAGTTCCTCGTTCAATAGCCAGCTATTACAGTTGGCGCTGGGCAAAAGAATTGCCCAGCCAGAAGCGGGGCAACTCCTGCTAGTTATTAGCAGATTAACCACATCCATCAAAAATGCTGCTGACTCTTTTAGACCCAGAAAAACAGACCCCCCTGCAACAGTGGAGTTTCGAGAGCGAATCCATTATTCGCATCGGCCGCTCTCCAGACAATCACGTTGTGATCCCTAATGCTCTAGTGTCGCGGCAGCATCTGGAACTGCAAAGAGTTAATAACGGGAGAGCCAGTCAGTGGTACTTAGTCAATTCGGGGACAAATGGCACTTTGGTAAACGGTATTCTCATGTCTCAGGGTTGGATATCCGACGGTGCCCTGATCCAGTTGGCGCGGGGCGGCCCAATTCTGCATTTCCAAGTTATTACTATTGAAGTCGGCGGCAAGATTGAGGCGAACCCCACCGTCAATCTCGCCCCCCCGAGGTGTACCCATGCGGGAAACCCGCCGGGGAATTTATTCTGCATCCACTGCGGCGAACCGATTAAAGTCGATCGCACCGTGCGCCACTACCAAGTGCTGCGAACTTTGGGCCAAGGGGGTATGGGAACAACTACTTTAGCCTGGGATCGAGATAAAGCAAAAGCTCAACAACCCGGAAGTTCCCCCGCAGCTTCTCTGGTAGTTCTCAAGGAAATGAATGCTGACATGGCTCAAATAGTCAAAGCTCAAGAACTGTTTGAACGTGAAGCTAAAACTCTCAAGGCCCTCCACCATCAGGGAATTCCTCAGTTTTTTGACTTTTTTGTGGAAGGGGGGAAAAAATACTTGGTGATGGAAATGCTCCACGGCGAGGATTTAGAAAAACGCATCTACAACCGCGGCCCTGTTGCTCCCCAACAAGCAATAGAGTGGATGATCCAAACCTGTGAGGTTTTGGACTACATTCACTCTCAAAAACCCCCGATCGTCCACCGGGATATTAAACCTGCTAATTTGCTGGTGCGCCACCGCGACAATTGCATTACAGTGCTGGATTTTGGTGCCGTTAAAGAAATCGGCACTCCTCCAGGGACTCGCATCGGCGTTGAAGGCTACACCGCACCAGAACAAGACCGGGGACAGCCTCTCCCTCAGTCAGATTTATATGCTATTGGGCCTACTTTGATTTTTTTGCTGACGGCCCAAAGCCCTCAAAACTTTTACGGGAAAATAGCTGGAGGTTACGGGTTTAAGCTCGAAAATATTCCGACGATCGCCCCCAAGCTGCGAGAGACCATTTTGCGAACCACGGCAGCTAAGCCTGGGGATCGCTTTCAAACTGCTCAACAATTAGCTCGAGCTTTAGCCGCTTCCGTTTAACAGAAGTTAGAAGTCAGAAGTCAAAATTTAAAAGTCTTTAGGAAGATGGCAAAGGGTAGAGAGAAGAGGGAAGAGGGAAGAAGTTAGCAACGGAAATTGCTGAAATAAAATTTACCCGATCGCCTCGAAATTTCTCTCCGACACCCCAGTCCTCCGTCTCCTCTGTTATTCCTCGTCCCAAGCTTCTACAGCTATCAACTCGCTCACGGGGTCTTGCATAGAAAAATCAAACTCTAGCAATTGCTGTTTCCAGTACGGCCATTCGTCGCCGTAAAGCAGAGCTATTTTCCAAATACTGTCTGTGGGCTTGATAATGTCAGACGTGACAAGAGAATGCACCTGACGCTGGAACTTAACCATCGGCTGTATAACCTGCTGGCTCATAATACCTCTTGAATTGTTTAAATCTTGTGTAATTACAACTTCCCAGCTCACACTTGTTACCGCAGTTTCGCTAAGAACAGTCTCGCCAAGATACGTGTAGATTTTTGTCGGGAAGCTACATATTCAACTTGTATCTTAACACTGTTCGTTTTGACAAGGGGCTATAAGCAGGACTGAAGAGTCAAGACCGACTTCAAAGAATTAATCATCTTTAAATTGTCCCGCTATATGCTGTCGATCGACAGTGGGAGGTTTGCCGCCTCGATTGTTTTTACATCGTTGTTTCCACATAGTGGCAGATGCAAGGGCTACGTTCGGCTTGTTCTTGACAAGGCTGAGTTTGCGTAGGAGAAACTGCAACTACTGCTCTTTCGCTGCTACAGCGTAATTTCCGCTTTCCTGCGGGTAAACCACACCTGTTTCACCTTCGACGCTGGGTTCGCTGTGAGAGTGGGGTCTGAGCTACATAAACTGATTATAACTCTACTCACCGCAAAAGCGATCAAAAATTGTTAGATACTGTTGATCGCCACCCCTAAATGTCGATCGAACATTCTAGGCTGCCCCACGCGGGCCCGCACGCAAGTTCCAAACCCATCGTCCGTCTTGATTCAGTAAATCTCAAATCTCAAATCTCAAATCTAAAATTGTATGACTTGGACAAGGCGACACATTCTCACTCTGGCTGATTTTACCTCGGACGAATACGATACGGTGCTGCAAACAGCAGCCAGTTTTCGGGAGGTGCTCGGCCGCCGCACGAAGAAAGTGCCTGCCCTGCAGGGTCAAGTGGTCGCGAATTTGTTTTTTGAACCTTCTACCCGGACTCGCAATAGTTTTGAGTTGGCGGCGAAGCGACTCTCAGCGGATACGCTGAATTTTACCCCGGGAAGTTCTTCTCTGACGAAGGGGGAGACTATTCTGGACACGGCTAAGACTTATCTGGCGATGGGAACGGATTTGATGGTGATCCGGCACGAACAAGCTGGAGTTCCCAGCACAATTGCTTCGGAAATGGATCGCTTGGGTTCGAGAGTCAGCGTTCTCAATGCAGGAGACGGCCAGCACGAACACCCATCACAAGGTTTGCTAGACTTATTTACTATTTGTACTCTGTTAGATACCGAACGTCCGCGGCTGGAACTTTTAGCGGGTAAAAAAATTGCTGTGGTGGGGGATATCTTGCATTCGCGGGTCGCTAGGTCTAATATTTGGAGTCTAACGGCTTCTGGGGCAGAGGTTCATTTGGCCGGGCCGCCGACTTTGCTGCCGCTGTTGTTTGCTGAGTGTGGCGATGGTAGGGAAGGCAAGTTATTTTTGCACTGGCAGCTTGAACCTGCTTTGGCCGATGCTGATTTTGTGATGACTTTGCGGCTGCAAAAGGAACGGATGAGCGACCATTTGCTGCCGAGTTTACGAGAGTACCATTCTTTGTACGGGATTACGCGCGATCGGCTCAAACTCTGCAAGCCTGATGTGAAGGTATTGCACCCAGGCCCAGTTAACCGCGGCGTGGAAATTAGTTCGGATTTGATGGACGATGCCCAGTTTAGCCTGATTTCTCAGCAAGTTACCAGCGGTGTGGCGGTGCGGATGGCATTACTTTATCTGATCGGCGGTGGTAAAGTTTAGGCTGTTAGTTGTGAGTCATGAATTTCGGATATTCGATTATTTTCAGGCTCGATCGCCTCTTTACAATAATCGTTACCCGGTCATACCGGGTAACGATTAAAACTCTTTCTAAAAATGTAAAGTGCTCTAGTTAAGAGTTAGGAGAGCCAGGACGCAGATACCCAGCCGCCACCTTTGAGTTGTGCCCAACCGTTTTTGTAACGACCAGTCAATTTGATGTGGTCTCCATAATGTAACTTGCCGATTACATGAGAACAGCTATCGGGGCGTTTGCGGATATTCAGTCGGCTGCCATTCGTGACAACTTTGGCGTAGCTGTGATGGGCGTGATGGCTTTTCTTGGCGCAGCGGGAGTAGCAACTTGCTTGCGCTTCGCCACCAACACCCAGAACAGATAAAGCTACAGCCATACCTGCAACGCCTACCCATGCAGAATTAGGAATTTTCAAGCCCAGCTCGTCTAAGGACTTGACTTGGAGTTCGGACTCTGGAGATTCATAAGCAACAAAAGAGTGGCTCAATGCTAGTGCTTCCATAGTTTCCTCGTAATTGTTTTTAACATTTATTGGTGCAGACTCAGGTCGAAACCTCAATTAACAGCCCAAACTATTAACTTATGTTTCATATAAGGCACATGAGGGCGTTACGGTTTTGCTTTTGCGTAGTATCCGCCAATTTGCCTCAACCCTGCACAGGTATATCATGTCATCTAAGTAGCTTTCCGGAACAAAAAATAAATAAAGTTTACATCTGCTGCTCAAAATTTTGGCGGTCCCGATAAGTAGGAGGATCGAATTAAAGTTAACTGTGTCATTCAAAAGGGAAAAAAGTAATCGCTTGGGGTGTTTGAGATTTATTATACTGAGTTGCGAATGACACTACTTATTTGCGTGTGCTTATTTATTGAGTTGCTACAGCAATATCGGCAGTTAATTTGAGCGAACAAGCATCCTGCTTGTCTTCAATCACGCTCTTAATTTGGTTCGAGCGAGTTATATTGTAGCCGATCGCACTGGTACAAAAGTTCGGGGTGATGGCGTCGGGTTCTCGCCCGTGCTACGAGAGGGCTCTCAACATTAGCCACCCCGTTTCCCGGCCAACGATGCAAGATCGATCGCGACTTGATTTGTGTCAAGATCGATTAACTTCCCCACCACCACTTCTTTGGCAATGAACTCTAGCGCTGCACTTTCGATCGGCACAATTCCTCAACGCCATGAATCAGACAGCTTCGCCATTACCTTAGCGCCGTTGTCTGTAGAGGAAATATACGCTTTGGCAGATGACCCCGCGAACGGAGCCGTGGTAATGATGAGCGGTACAGTCCGCAACCAAACTGACGGTCAAGCTGTAGTTTCCCTAGAATATCAAGCCTACGAACCTATGGCCGTGCGAGTATTCCAGCAAATCGCTACGGAAATCCGCCGCCAGTGGGCCGATGTCAATCGGGTCGCCATTCACCACCGAGTCGGACACTTGCAGGTGGGCGAAATCAGCGTACTGGTGGCTGTTGGCTGTCCCCACCGGGGGGAGGCCTTTGCAGCTTGCCAGTACGCGATAGATACGCTAAAACACAATGTACCGATTTGGAAAAAGGAACATTGGGCCGACGGTTCTAGCAGTTGGGTTAGTATTGGAGCGTGCGAGGTTGTCGGGCATTAGTAAGCAGTCAGCAGTCATTGACTGTTTGATGACTGAAGCCGATCGCAGTTTCCGAGCGCGGGAACCAATCGGGATCTGCTAGCGTCAAAAAGTGTGGAATGTTCGATGAGCCAATTCCACCGATGAGCGACTTTATTTCCGTGTCCTGGTCTGCGGTTGTGGCGACCGTTCAAAGAGTGCAATTGCCAGCCGAAAAACTCTCTAATTATGACTTGGTATTGCGTTGTCAGGAAGGAAATCGACCTGAGAGCACTGCCTTTTCAGAACTGTTGAAGCGGTATCAGTCCCACGTAGACAGGGTACTTTATCACTTGGCCCCTGACTGGCAAGACCGAGCCGACTTGGCTCAGGAAGTCTGGATTCGAGTCTACCGCAATATTAACCGCTTGCAAGAGCCTGTTAAATTTCGGGGCTGGCTGAGCCGCATCGCCACTAATTTGTTTTACGATGAGTTGCGGAAGCGCAAGCGGGTGCGAACTCCGCTGTCGTTGGACGTACCCCGTGCTCTGGAAGATGGCGAGGTAGATTGGGAAATTCCGGCCGACAGTCCGGGGCCTGATGAAGATTTGACGACTAGAGAATTTTACGACCAGTTGCGGGTGGCGATCGCCGATTTGCCAGAAGTATTCCGCACGACAATTGTTTTAAGAGAAATTGAAGGTTTAGCATATGAGGAAATAGCCGAAATGACTGGAGTTTCTCTGGGAACTGTCAAGTCGAGAATTGCTAGAGCTCGCCAAAGATTGCAGTTGGAATTGCAAAAATATCTCGATGGTAATTAGCAATAGTGCTTTTAGAGGCCGGTCAAGAAGATTTGGTGATGTTTGCTGTCACATCAAAACTTCTTTTTTAAAATATAAAAAAGCAGTAAATCATTCTAAGCGCGGGTGCGTCCTTTCTCCAATTAAAGCAATTTTGAAATATGAATTATAACTTTGAATCGGATAAAAATCAGAATCAGCAAGGTATCGGGGATTCACTCGCTGAAACTCAAGCTAACAACAATTATCCCCAGGGGAATGTAACTACTATGATGCGCGATCGCTTTGAATTACTGAGTGCTTACCTCGACGGCGAAGTGACGGCGACAGAACGTCGGCAAGTTGAGGAGTGGCTGACAAATGACCCCACTACGAAACGTTTGTACTCGCGACTGCTGATGATGCAGCAGAGTTTTCAGGCAATGCCGGTGCCTGCTTCGGAACAATCTGCACAAGAGTTGGCGACGAAGGTTTTGCAGCGGGTGGAACGCAAGCCGAAACAAAATTGGATTTTGGGTGGAGGTGCGATCGCAGCTTTGTTGATTGCGCTAGTGTCTGGTGTCGGTGGAGATCGCCAATTGTTTGCTCCCCAGTTTGCTCGATCGCCAGTTCAGGGTGAATCTGACGGTTTGATTATGGCTTTGAACGAGCCTCTGGTGGAGATTGTTAATCCTAACGATTTGATGCTTGGGGTGAATGCACCGATAATGGATATTCCCAAAGTTCGTGTAGCAACCCCTCAAAAGTAATTGCCAAAGGCGCAGTAGGATTTCTGTTTTGAGCATAACTGAAGTCGCTAACTAAGCTCCCTAAAAAAGGGGGCTTTTTGCCATTTGTCCCAGTTTTTCAAGGTGGATATATCCTGTGACACTTTCCCCGCTTTGAATGAGGAATTGTGGGGCGAGCGCATCTTAATATGGGAGTGGGTAGCGAGTGGAATTAGAGCGGGCGATCGCACTTGTTACCGATTTTTTGCAGATTTGCGATCGGCAACAGCAATGTTCCTTCAATTTCCTGCCGCACAGCAGGAGATACATTAGAAGCGCTATTGAGGCAATATACCAGCACTTTATTAGCATCGTAATACTTCCTCAGCAATGACTTCTGCTGTTCGCTAAATTGCCAATCGTGACCTATATTGCGATAGGAAATGATGATTTTTCTTAATTCGCTAGTCCAAACTTGTCCATTAGCTTGCCACCATTTCCTAAATATTTCCTTGTCACCATCTGGCTGAGGTAGCTGTTTCTTAAGTTCTTGCAGTGCTTGCATTAATTCAGGTTCAACAAGAGGGATAAGAAGAATGTCGTGGGCAAGACTAAGGGCTGGGTCAATAGCACCGTCGAGTACAGGCAAAATGGCAAGGTCAAGAACAAGGTCCAGGGTAATTTCAACAGCAGGGTCAAAGGTATATTTAACGGCAAGGTAAAGGGCTGGGTCAAGGAAACGTTCAGGATTACGATTAAGAGCAAGCTCAAGGCATGGAAGAAGGGAAAAGTAAAAGAATCTCACTGCCGCAGGTTTGTACGGAAAATCAACAGAAAGGGATTTTTGATTTACCCACAGTAGGAATTGCTGCAACTGCTCATCCTCAGCGACAAGTCCATCAACTTGTTGTTTCATTAACCGTAAAAAATCATCAGCTTTTTGCAACATCCCAACTGCTAAGAACAATACTTCTCGCCAACGCTTCTCGGTCAGGTGGCTGACCAGTTTTTCCAAAGCTTGTGAATCGGAATTATTAACTATTTTTATAGCAGTGAAATACTCTTGAAATGTTAGATGAGAAAACGAATAAATCCCTCTTGCCCTCTCCACTAATAAGCCATGTTGTGCCTCGATCGCCTTCAGGACAACCTCACTATGGATCTCCAACTGAATGGGGTCACTTGTGCCATCGGGTAAATTAGCGAGATAATCGGCAATCACTTGTTGAATTTGATGTTTTTCAAAAAAGTAATCACCCCGCTCAAAAGTAATAGCTGCCACAAAAGCAAGTAAATGTTTCTTGCGACACAAATTCAAATCGCGATAAACTTCATCCCGTTCAATGCCTCTCGTTTCATCCCATTTTCTGAGCATAATTTCCAGTCCTTCCTCATACAACTTGGCTCGGTTCGATGGAAAATCTGCTTTGGCTTGGAATACTAAACAACTCAAGTTCAACAATATAGGCGTTACTGCCAGTTCTCGAATTTGCTGATTTTTACCCATTTTTAGCTGCTCTACAAATTGAGAAGCTAAAGCTTTCCCTGCCTCCACCTTCTGGGAAAATGCCACAAACCAATTGCGAGCAAAGGCAGCGATTTGCTTGTTATTAAAATCGGCTACCTCAACATTGGTAAATCCTTCTTCGTGAAATCTGTACTTAGAAGCGGCAATTCGACAGGTAATAATAAACTGATTGTTGTAATACTTTCCGGCAAAATGACGAATCTGTCTGACGACTACATCGCTATCTGATTCTGGCACTTCATCTAAGCCGTCGAGCAAAATCAGCCCTCTGCCTTGACTGAGTGCGAATTCAGTTTGCGATCGCGCCTCAACTCCGCAACTGGCAAATTCGTCGCTGATATATTCTAATAAGTCAACATTAGCGATTTCAGCAAAGGTTTTGAGAGAGATAAAAATCGGTATTTTGTTGGCTTCAAATTTGGCGCGATCGCACTGAATGGCGATGTGTTTCAAAAAAGTAGTTTTACCGGAACCCGGTTTGCCGAGTACCATGAGTTTAGAGTGAGATTTCACCGCATCCAATCCTGATACTCGTTTCTGGCGTACTTTACCTAAACCTAAGCGGTTAAAGTTATCTGCATCTGGGTTGAAGTCTCTCAGTAAATCGCGAATTTCTCCCGGCTGCCAACTGGTAATTTCCTCCAAAATGTTGACTTCAACGTAGAGGTTGCTGACATCAACGGGCTGTGCAATATCCAACAGTTGCATTTTGCTGTAAAGCTGTTGGATTTTGCTGTGGCATTTTTGCCGGATCTCTTGGACTACCGAATCAATAGGCTGTTGGCAAAAATCTCTAACCCCCCCAACCCCCCCTTGGTAAGAGGAGGCTAAAGAAGGACGATCGACAATTTCTTCCCAATTCAACTGCAAAACCGTGCAGAAGGCCTTGAAAGCATTGGCTTTTATGGGTTCTCTTCCTGCTAAAAAGCGCCTCCAAGTGGGCAGCGAAAGGCCATCGGCATAGGGTCCGGCTTCTGTCCAAGTTCGATCTGGATCTAATGCTTTACTAGCTTCTACTAGCCATCTGGGGTCTTCTATCGTCGAGCCCCTTTCTCTTCTAGCTTGCCTAATTTTTACTAATCCCTCCTCAGAGGCTTTGAGGGTGGTCATTATATAATTTACTTATCTCATTGTCAATGTCAGTTTTCGCTCAGTTTAGCGATCGCAAACTGAGTTTGTCAAGACCCAAGCAAAAAAGAGAAAATGAGCGGGACAACAACTGCACGGCATACGGGAAAAGTCAGGCATAAATCATGCAAACTTAATCGTTTAGAATGTCACTCTCTTTTTTAGGTAAAAAAGTACACATTAAATGATGACAAAGGATAGCACCATGAGAGATAACATAGATGAAATTCCGTCAGGTGGGATAGGTATAAAAATTATTGGCAAAATTGCCGATGAGCTAAGTTATACCCGCACTTCTGACAGTCGAAACTGTCTGTTCATTGTAAAATATTATCAGCAGCCTGGTCTACTACCATCCCAACACAGCAGTCAAGATGGCTTTTTTAAGCGCGCGATCGATGTTTTAAACAGCTTTAATTTCAGGTTTCAAAAGCAACGAAATCGCCCACCGGAGCCAAGTTATAACCAGCAAGTTCAAAAATTTATCCTTCAAGTAAATACTGATATCAAGGCGGTTGCTCAAGTTTTATCGTGGGTTGAACAGTTAGATCCTCTACCAATTCCCCTAGCCGTTTTGCATCAGTGTAAACTTGCTGTGATTGAAGGGTTTACGAATGCTGTTCGCCACGCTCACAAAAATCTGCCATTAGAAACTCCGATAGAGCTTGAAATAAGGGTATTTAACGAACACCTAGAAGTAAAAATTTGGGATTGGGGAGAGCCTTTTGACATTCAAGCGAAGTTGAAAGAAGAATTGCACCAAAAAAATCTGTATTAGTTGGAACTATGTGGGATTGACGCTTCACTAAAGCTGTTCTGTAGTTGCCAGCTTTAAATTGACAATAAAAAGAAACTTTTTTGTGATGACTACTGATACTACTCCCAAGATTCTCGTTGTGGATGATGACGCAGCCATCCGCAATCTAGTTCATCGCTTTTAAAATCAGAAATATCAAGTAGATTCGGCAGCAGATGGCAATACGGCTTTAGAATTGTTGGACAAATTAAAGCCAGTGCTAGTAATTCTTGATTGGAATTTGCCGGATACTACAGGCTATCACCTCTGCCACGAAATGCAGCGCCGTACTGATGTTTTTGTGGTAATGCTAAGCAGCCGTACAGACGAAGCGGATAAAATTAAAGTCCTGTCCGCCGGTGCTGATGACTATATCTGCAAACCCTTTGGTTTGGCCGAGTTGGCAATTCGTATAGAAGTTGTGTTGAGACGCATGAGGCCTGTGAATCCATCACGTATTGTATTCGATGGATTCGCGATCGATTCAGCGCGCCGGGAAGCAACACTCAACCATCGCATTATCAAGTTAACAGCCTTGGAATTTAATATATTGTATTTTTTGGCAAGTCATTCTGGTCAATCTTGGAGTCGCCAACAGCTAATCGAAAAAATTTTGGGGTGGAACTGCGACGATACAGGAGAAGAGAAAGTTGTTAGCGTACATATCGGTCAGATTCGCAAGAAAATGATTGAAGTTGATGCTACTGGATCGCAGTTTATTAAAACTATTCGGGGTTACGGTTACAGGTTCGAGCCGCCCGTTAGCGAAGCCCTCGAAGAGGATCGCACGGCAATGGCAATTTCCTAAGCTCATCGGCATTAACCACCTTATTTGGTGAAAAACCTATTTTCCCACCTGCCGTGGGGCAGCCAGATGCCTCCTAGGGAACGAACGGGATCGGGTAACATGAAGTAAGCCCAAGCCGTGCCTAAAGGTTTGAGCTGTCGATCGAAGATTTCGATTTCCTGTCGCTGATATTCGTTTTGTGTCGGTTCCCGCAGCGGATGATAGTCTTCCAATCGGTCTAAATCGTCCAAAATAGCCGAGTTTGCGAAACAGAGGAGAAAACCGCAGACTGTGCCATCTCCGGCCATCATCGCAGGATAGCCGATCGGCAGGGCAAAAAGTTGACCCCGGGCGATCGCGGGGCAAGCATCCACAACTTTTCCTTCGCAGTAGCGGAGGTAGTTGGACTCGCCCGGTTTGAGTGTGCCGTATACAAAGACTTTCATCGGGTAGGGCTTAACCGCTAGTTTTTGCTAACATAGATGGCTAAGCTAATAGTTTAAGTCTCGCGGGCGATCGCGACTGCAATCTTGATAAATTTCGTTGTTTACCCTTTCTTATAATTCATGACTCTAGCAGTTAGTTTTATTGCTTTTGGACTTCGGCCTTTGTACTTGAGCTCTTTCTTGCCGTCCCTGCCCCTGGACAGCTTGTTTTCGACTCAAGGGATTATGGTAATGCTGCTGGCCGCCTATGCGGGGGCGATGTGGATGTTTCTCACCAGTGCTCCGAAGGTACACACGGTGATGGTATCGGATCTCGGACAAGCGAGGGAGTTCTATGAAGGTATGCTAAACCTGCCCGTAGCAGAAGTGCCGCTGCACTACTACTACAATTACGAGCAAACTTTGGGCACCACTGGCATCGATCCGCTGTATTTGTCGCCGAATGTCGGGAGGGCAACGAGCTCTCAAACGATGGGGAGTCCGGATGGTTTGTGGTATCAGTTGATGAAAAATACCCAACTGCACATTATTAGCGGCGCCGGTGCAGGGGAAAAAAATCGCCAGCGTCACGTTTGTTTCGATCGCGAGTGTTTGGATCAGCTATTGATGAGGGTACAAACTCGCGGGATTAGTTATAAAATTCGCCGGGAAAAGCCGCTGAATTTTTTAGTCAAGGATTACGACGGCCGCGTGATTGAAATGGCTGAGGTTAGTAATTAAGTAGGTCGTTCTAATTAAACGTAAAACGCTCTCGCGCGCTACCCCGACTTGTTTTGTTAAGTAATATCATTCCGGCACCGCCGGAATGATATTAGTCGCGAACACGGCTCATCTCCAGAGAGATAATTGCTCAATCAAAAAATGATAAGAATAGTTGAGATTTGTGAGAGATTACTATATTTGGATTAAACTACCTTGATTGGTTTCCGGAGATTTTTGTATATTCCCAGAATAATCAGTAACAGTCTTGTTAACTAAACCCTGGAGATAAGTAGAAATGACAGAATTTGAAGCCATTGTGGAAAGTTTGTGGGAGCTGGATGATGATGTATTGGAAGCTCAGCTAGGCTCTCGCGTACAAGCCATAGGGGATGATGTTGCTGGACGTGGAGCAAGAGGGATAGACCCAGCTTCCTTGGAATCTATTGATGTGAACGTTGCGGCTAGAGCATCGATCGATCCAAGATTTTTAAATGCTGGTCGGCAGCTTGTCGATCGCGTCAACCCTTTAACTTACGAGCTGATGTGCAAACCCCTCGGAGACGATGCAGAGACTCAGAAGATTTTAGATGAAACAATAAATCAGAACTATACCAAAGCGGCTGGGATGTTGGCTCCTGTTTTAGTCAGTGGAGTTGGGTTAGCTCCTGCTGTTGCTACTCTCCTGGCAACTCTAATTATCAAAAAAGTTTCCAAATACGTGGCTACTGGCATTTGCGAGACTTGGGAGAAAAGTTTGGTAAAACCTGCAAGCTGAGCTTTAGCTTTATACAAACATGAGTAACACAAACTCTGTGAGGAGGCGATAGTGCTAGTATCGCTAAAGGCTGTTTTCAGCTCATGGATAACCTTACTGTTTTAGCGAGCGATGCCGATGACGACTGCTAGATTGCGATCGAAGTTCGTTATGTTACTATCCCACTGCATTTAGTAAATCATATCGTTTCCGGTAGCATCGGAATTATTAGCCAAAATTAGGACACGGCAGTGCCGTGTCCCTACAATATTATTTTCGGTAGGGACACGGCATTGCCGTGTCCTCTATATCATGTATGAGTGCAACCGGAATTGATATCATTGAGCTAATTACCCATTGGCTGAAAATATGAATGCTTACCGATCGGCTGTTCGCGGACATAGTTTCTTATCATCTTTACTTACATTAGAGTTGGTTCTGATGTAATCTCCTGACCAGCTACAAGCTAACTCAAGTAAGTTATTCAAATTGAAATCCCAAAGGACAATGGTCTTGTCATTACCAGTCGCAGCCCGTAAATTCCCGTCAGCACTGAAGCGAACAACGTACTGAAGTGAATTGCCAATTTTGTCAGCGTGTCCTTTTAATGTTGCAATTTCCCTACCTGTGTCAATATTCCAAAGCTTGACAGTACGATCGCTACTTGCTGAGGCTAGTATTCTAATTGTTGGATCGGGATGAAAACTGAAACTGATAACGGAATTTGTATGTCCTCTTAGAGTTTTTAAAGGAGAACCATCCCTTGACCATAATCGAATGGTACTATCGTGACTAGCGGAGGCTATTATTTTTCCATCAGGGCTAAAATTTATCCCTGTAACTCTATCGCCATGTCCTATAAGAGTTTTATACAGGGTAATTTGATTATTATCAACCTTGCCTAGAACTACTGTACCGTGAAATGAAAGAAATGGCTCCCAAGTTCCGATTGCAATTAACTGTCCATCAGGACTAAAGCTTATTTCTGAGACGGCGGGTTGATTGGTTTCAAAAGGTCTAATCTCTTGACCATTGAGTGTCCAAAACCTGACTCTTCCGTCCCAATTTCCAGCCGCAATAAGTTGACCATCAGGACTAAATTTCACACTTGAAAACACATTAGAAAGAGGAGGGTAATCTTTATCTTGAATTATTTGACTTGTTAAGATTTTTGTTGATGTTTCATCCAGTGACCAAAGGTTTACAGTGTCACCCCAGCTCGATGAAGCAATCATCTGTCCATCACCGCTAAAGCTAACTTCGCTAATTTCAGCACTATCTCCTTGAAGAGAAGAGAGAGTTTCTGGATACTGAACATTCACAACATTAATTTCATTGAATGGTGTACTGTAAGCAAGAAGCTGACTGTTGGGACTAAAGCTAGCTGCTCCTCCTGTTGCACTACTAAGTCGCTGAAAAGTTGTTTGATTATCGCTCCAGAGCTTCACTGCGCCATCGTTTCCTGCTGAGGCAAGTGTTTGGCCATCAGGACTAAAACTCACATCCCACACATAAAAACTATCAGCTTTAAGTGTTTGCAAAAGCGTACCATCAAGCTTCCAAATCCTGACAGTATGATCGGTACTCGCTGAGGCAATTTTTCCGTCAGAGCTAAAACTGACATTTCTCACACTATTGAAATGGCTAGTAGAACTATTAGGTGCTGTGAAAGTTTTCAGTAATGTTCCATCACGACTCCAAATTTTAATATTTTTATCTTCTCCTGCTGAAGCAATAACTTTTCCATCTCGACTAAAGCTGACATCCAAGACAATATAACCATGTCGGAAGCTTTTGAGCAGCTTTCCTTCTGAAGTCCACAGTTTCACCATGCCATCATTGCCTGCTGAAGCAAGTAATAATCCATCAGGACTGAATTCGACACTTTGCACATAAGGAAGATGCGCTTTTTCAATTGTTTTGATTAAATTCCCCTCTGAAGTCCACAGTTTTATGGTGCCATCAGCACCTCCTGATGCGATAATTTTGCCACTAGGACTGAAGCTAACACTGGGAACAGACCCATTGTGTTTTCCTAAAGTCCTGAGTAACCTACCATCATGTTTCCAAAGTTTCACGGTAAAATCGTCGCCAGTGGAAACAAAAGTTTGACTGTCTGGACTAAAACTGACACTTCTGGCTGCTTTGTCATGAGCCTTAATACTTAAACGCAGAGTTCCATCGGATTGCCATAGCTTAATCGTCCCGTCTCCGTAAGCGGTTGCTATTAGACTATCTTTGCTAAATGTCACTGTTCTTGCTTTAGAACTGACTTGTCCAACAGGAGTTTCAAGACGATTTCGCTGTCTAAAATTAGCCTGATTAGGTTTGAGATTATAAGTAACAGACTGTAGAGCGGTTATGGCTTGTATGCGAGCATCTGAATCAATTCTTCCCTCGTTATCTCTTATCAGTCGTCCGGCTCGAATGGCATCTATCATAGCTTCGGGCTGTTCCTCTGGATTAAGATAGCTTTTTGTCGATAAGCTCAAATTTGTAATGTCAGCATTAATTCTCCTTTTCTCAGCCTTATTTGCATTGTTTTGAGTTAAAATATTCAATACCAACAGATATATAAATATACCCGATGTAAGAGAGACATCATTTCTGCGTTTTGTGTATTTTTTATCGAAACTATCTGTAACAAATTTGGCTTCGTTGGAATTCAGCCAGAAATCATTGGATTGCGATTTCCAGAAATTATCTCCACACATCCATTTAAAAAAATTCAACCAAGTATCTTTGTAAGCTGAACCACACAACAATTTCATGGCTAGCGGTAAACGGGGATCATTATTCCACAGTAATCCCTGAAAACTAGCATTTTTACTGCTACTTGCCCACTGGTTAGCTGTTGGAGTCAGTTCTCGTTGAACTAACACATTCGTCAGCTCTTGTTTCTTCCATTCCAGTAGTTTCTGCCATCCTCGCACTAAAGCCTCATGGGCTGGTTCTTGATAAGGCTGCCCTTCGCTATCATTGCCAAAAGTCAGGAGTCGTGCATCTTCAAAATGTTTGATGACAGTTTTAATTCGCCCGTTTTCTGGTTCTGGATATTCCAGTTCTGACAGCGGAACTCGCCTCTGCGCTAGTTCACCTCCCACAGCGACCATACGCAGCATTACATTCCGAATGGTTTGAGCGTATGCTGAATCTTGCTCGATCAGTGCCTCATATTCTCGATCGGCTCGTTGAGTGAGCGATCGCGTCACCCCTCCCAAATCCTCATAATCTGTCTGAGTAATAGCGCGATCAATAGTTTCTCTTCGGTTCTTAGCATCATCCTGCCGCTTCAAATATTTCAGATAAAGTTCGCTCAAGGCAAAGGACAATAGAGGCAATGCTCCAGGCATATTTGCCACTTCGTCAATTAACTGCTCTACTAACTCATGGGGGTCAAAATACATCACCCTTGCTGAGGCAGGTTCTTCGATCGCCTGTCGTAGTTCTTCCCGCGTCATCGCAGGGACGATAAATCGAGCAGCTAGCCAATTCTTCTCTAGAACCGTGTTGCGAAACTGCGGCTCAAAAGCAGAACGCAGTGTCAGTATGAGATGTAGTTGATTGGGATGAGTGGCGATCGCCCCGGCCAACGCCTCTAAAAACTGTTGCCGTTCTTGGTCATTAAGGCAGAGTGTAATTAATTCCTCAAATTGATCGACAACCAGCAGTAGGTTTGCTTGAGGATGCTCCTTGAACCAATTTGCAAGGCTTCGTGCTGGGGTGAGTAAACCAGAAGATGCTGCTTCATTGGGAGTCGCGCTCGTAGGCAGATTGACCGATGCCAGTAGATTATTTAAAGCTTGGAAGGGATACTCCCCTGGTCGGAAAGGGGGCAGGATCAACCAAGGGTTGCCATCCTTACATTGTCGTAGTTTAGAGATAAGTCCGGCTTTTACCAGACTGGATTTACCCGAACCAGATGCACCCAACACGACTGTTAGCGAATGAGACGTGACAAACTCGTAGAGCTTTTGCGTTAAGGCATTTCTGCCAAAGAACAGGTCGCTGTGTTTTTCCTCGAACGGTAACAAGCCACGATAGGGATTTTTGGAAGTATCCAACGGGGGAGCGGGAGGTAGATTCAGGGCGTGTCCTGGTGTCAGGAAAATGTACTCGCCTTTGTCGTGTTTCTTGAGGGGATAGATACCAGGTGTTTGGCGGATGGCACGAGCCTCTGTGGCAACTTCAACGCGATCGCGCAAATACACATAGAGATCAGTTGCCGTCATCACCCCATCCCCTGCAGGCTTACCTGGTTCGGCTGGTGGAAAGGCATCGGCTTTACCCTCAAGTGCTTCTATCAAAGCACAGGCAAACGGTGAGTGGCTTCCAAGGTGTCCGCGATCGTCTTTCAGATCAAAGGCATCCCATGCAGATTGATCGTAGGCAGCGGAGGTGACTACTTGCCATGCGGGGTCTTGAATGAAGCGCTCGTAGCCTTCTTTGTGGAGTGTACCCAGTTCAACAGCAATCGCTTTGCGTAGACTCGACCAGCGAAAAGCACCCGCAAAACAACAGTCGAGAATCCCCAAAAAATGACGGCAGGGAAGCTGAAGCAAGGCTTTGTTCACCTCTGACATGGGCAGGTAAGTGCTAACATTGCCCAAGCGAGCATCTTGGGGAACCAGATAGCCTTCGGGGCCATCCTCGCCGTTGAGGGCAATCCCATGTCCAGCGAAGTAGAAGAGGAAGCGATCGCCCGGCTGAATTTTTTTCGGCAGTTCTATCTCTAACACCTGCCGAAGCTGACTGAGGTTAGCTGCGCGATCGACGAGTAAATTAACGGTGTAATCATGCTTGGTTTCAAGAATGTGGGCAATTTCTGTCGCGTCACTGACAGCAGTTGCGAGTGAAGAAATGCCACCTTCGATGTAATCGTTAATGCCAATCACTAGGGCATAACTGTGTTCAAATTTTGACATACAAAGCAACCTCCTATGATGATTTAAGAGCTATTGCAGAACTCCACCTAGAACTTATGCAAAGAAGCAGTAATCGGTGGTCGGTGAGCGGAGTTGAACCGTTAAAATCTGGTGAATAGCCCTATAGCGTTAGCGAGCGTGTAGGTACTTCACAAAACACCTATCGCGTTAGTGTGATTTGAATCTCCTTCGTTGTCCACTCATCACTCGGATCGAAAATCGCTGTTGCACGATAACTGGGAATTTCTGGTTGAGTATCAACATCAGCACCAACCGCAGCCATCAGTTGTCCCAGCGGATTATCTCCACGAATAAGTCTTGCTGATTTTGTGTGAATTTCTTGCTCAAGTGAGGGCAATTCCAGCCAACGAAAATCATTCGGTCTGACAGTGGCAAAAACTTTGAACGTTTCTGCTCCTTTGGAAAATTTCCAAGTAGCAGGTAGCTTGATTTCTAGCGGAATTAACATTTCTTGATTAGGATTGAATGGATAAAAAATAGCTTCGGGTATTTGGAGTTGAATGCGGGAAACCGCCCAATTTGGTTCAAGATCCAGCACGGCCACATTCAAAACTTGAGAGGAAGTATTTTTAATTCGTAAGAATGCGTACTCACCAGATTGAACAACTAAATTAGTCCTATCGGGAAATGGCTGTGGTTTTTTAGGCATCCCTGGTCGCCAGTTTGGTTGTGTGAGTAATTCCACCTCTAGTTTGCTCGTCAAATCAGAAAATTGATTGCTCAACTGTTGAATCGCCTGATATTTTACTAGGTGTTCTAATCGCTTCACTACTTTTTGTGGAGCATCAGAGTCATCAATCTTTAGCGCAGGTGTGAGGTTTTCAATCGGTGTACCAGTACAAATCTCATACTCTCCTTTTAGATTAACCGCAACTTGATAATCTCCTTTCTGTTGTGTATCCGCCAACTTCAACCAGCCATTTCCTGCCAATGCTGCCTCGACTGCCTTCAATGCAGTATCTTCCTGATTCTTAATAGCTTGAGGCAGTTCATTGTCTTTCTCACCAACCTCTTTTTTGAAAAGACGTACTCCCCGTACCAACTCGACAGGGGCTGACAGCATCACTGCTTGAGAACCTTGGTCAATCTTGTCCTGACGCAGAACCTCAATCACATCTGCCCAAGCATCCGAAGCACCGACTCCTGCAATCTCAACGATCGCCACTTGCTTGTTTTTCTGGGTAAAATCTGTTGTGCCAAACGCATAGATCGCGAAACGATAACCTGGACTGAGACCGTTTTCCATCCCCGCATCCAGCCGGACTTGCTTGGGGACTTTTTTCGTCGCTAGTGAGTCTGCCTCAGTTACCTCTTCCTCAATCACCTCAAGCACATTCACAGAATATTGTAAGGAGCCATGCTCCACTCCCAAGACAAAGCGATCGCTCTCCCCCACCAGCATTGGCATCTGAGGGAACTTGCTTTGAATTTTCGCACTGACGCGATCGTGTAATGTTTTGTATGTCAATCCTGAAGGGCTACTGGTTAACGTATCGATCATCCAGTACGTCAGCGCCCCATGCCGCTCCTTACCGCTCACCGCATACTCGTAGGCATACTCGCTAGGACGACAAGCAGCTAGCAACACGTAATCTCTAGGTTGAGGAAGCCAGTGCCCGGGGGTAATACTTGCAGGAATTCCATCAGTCAGAGCGTGCCAGTTTTCGATCAGCTCTTGTCGCTGGGCAACCAAGCTTTCGGAGTCTCGCGGTGCTGTATCGGTTTCTCCAGTACCTCGAATTGCAACATCGTCGCCTCTAGTTGCTTCTCCAGAGTGGCAGCTATCCAAGACAAGCGTGACAATTAACCCTTTGTCCGTCATCCGCTTCAGCAGTGTAGCCAATTCCACATCCCGCAGGTAGCGCCCAGATTCGTTGCCAACATCTATTGGCACAATTCCCTCATCTAGTTGGTCATTCCCCTTCAATTCTGGATAGATGGTTGTCGTCCGTCCTCCATGTCCAGAATAGTGAATGTAAACCTGCTCTCCCGGCTGAGCTATTTCTGTAATGGCATCAAACTTTGCCACAATGTTTGCATAAGTTGGTTCCGGGTCTTTGGTTGCGATCGTTTGAGCAACTTCAGGATTCGGAGAAGTCAGCCTGAAAATCCGTTCGGATGGAATTTTAACCGTCTTTAAAAGGTAGTCTGCTACAAGATTGATGTCACGAACGCATCCTTTAAGATCCTTGTACAACCCATTCGGATTATAGCCATCAATGCCAATTAATAAGGCATAAATATTCGGTGTTGTCTCAGGTAGATTTCCCATTTTTATTCATTACTCCGGTGTGTTTTTATAATTTAAATAGTTGCTGAACGACAGAGTTCTGGAGCCGCCAGTTCAAGCTTTTCACAAAACTCTGCCTATTCAGCAACGTATCCTTCAGTGGTTGGTGAGCGGAGTCGAACCATTCAAGGTTGGGTTAATTCGATAGCGAACACTTCAAGCCATTTGTTCGCGGGTTTTGACAGCGACAATTCCGTCTGCCTTCAAACCCTTCTTCTGCTGAAATTCCTTGACGGCTTTATCTGTTGCTGGCCCAAATTCACCATCAGCCCCAACTACAATCCCAGCTTTTTTCAAGCCTTCCTGAAGCTTGAGTACATCCGAGCCTTCCATTCGGGGCATCGCCAAGCGCAACGTTCTGGGTTTGTCATTCCACGGCGCTTTAGGAAACCCTGGAGCAGGAGAGAGATTAAGTGCATTCTCGGTTTGAGGACCAAAACCGCCATCTTCGCTAATCCTTTCATTAGGATGATTCTGATTCCAAAGCTGCTGAAATGCGAGTA
The DNA here is from genome assembly GCF_036701875.1 of Microcoleus sp. MON1_C5. Lineage (NCBI taxonomy): Bacteria > Bacillati > Cyanobacteriota > Cyanophyceae > Oscillatoriales > Microcoleaceae > Microcoleus > Microcoleus sp. MON1_C5. The sequence goes on from NZ_JAUBRN010000016.1 coordinate 30,266, forward strand.
TTGATTTGCTGCGAAGATCGATCGTGCCGCCGCCTTCGTAGTTGAAGTGAGGTGGATCGCTTGGTAATGGATTCCAGCCATACCGCATCAAATAAACTTCCCAGCCTCTTGCATCTTCAATGTCGATCGCTAACCCAGTTTGGTGGTTGCTGGCTCCCGGTGGAGCTACAGGATTAGGATTGTTTTTGCGATTGTTGTATAGCAGCATTTGCTGAGCGATCGTGCGGTAGGCAGAGTTCACCTGCATAGTTTGACCTCGATCTTGAATCGCTCTCTGAAGTGCCTGTTTTGCAGGGGCTTGTACATAGGGAAAGGCTGCCTCCAGCAAGTGTACATTGAGGTCATCAAAACTGACAAAGGCATCTGGCATCATCAGTTGCAGTTGATATATCAACTGCTGGGATAAGCCATTGACCACCGCCGTTGAAAACATGGGTGCATCTTGGACCAATCCGGCGAAACTGCCTCTAACTCCCAACATATCCCGTTGGACAAATTCTTCACAGGCTTCGACAATTACAGGTTGATTAAAGAGATGATCGCTTGAGTCAGTCATGGTTTTCTCCTATCGGTTTGAATTTGGTTACACAATCGATGTTATAGTCCCAATTCTTTTCGTGTTTGGGCACCTACCACACCATCCGCCGTTAGCCCTTTCTGCTGCTGAAACTGCCTCACTGCCTTGTCAGTATCATTGCCAAAAAATCCATCAGGTTCGAGATTAATTCCTGCTGTTTTCAAAGCTTCTTGCACTTGACGAACATCCTCACCTTGCATGACAGGAGCGGTGAGTTTCAAGGTGCGAGGTGCTTCTGAGATTATTTCACCTGTTACTTCTTCGCCTGTTCCTTCATAGGTTAAGAATGACTGCCAGGGTTTTCCCAAAAAGAGTGCTCGTTCAGCCAATCGTCGGCGTGTCAGCCCTAGCCAAGGTTGACCATTTACCTTATTCCACACAGGAAACTGATTAGCTGCTCCTTGATAATTTCCCTGGTTCAAAAGCCTCAGAAGAGTTGAATCTCCAAAACCTCCTGGACCCACATTGAAGCAGAAACAAACCAGTGCAGAAAACTGATTGTCATTGAGCTGAACTTCAACGGCATCCTCAACAAAAGATTCAAATTTTTCTAAATCTAGGCGCAGCAATTCTTCTGCTTGCGTTTGGCTAATCGTCAGTCCTGGAAAAACATCGTCGCCAGTGTGTCCGTAACCAATTGTCCAAACTCCACCGCCATCATCATAAGCAGTCAGCTCGCATCCTTCAAACGTAGTGAGAAGCTTAAAGCCTTCTCCATTGATATGCTTTGAACCTCTGCGTTCTGCCACTTCAGGCGGTTGTTCGTCTGGAGGATTAATGTTGTATGTTTTAGCTACGCTGAACTTTAAAGCCTCGATTAAGGCTTTTACTTGCCCATTTGTCTCCGTGACTTTAACGGCTAGGTCGTCTTTTATTTCGTACACGCGACCATCGCCGAAGATTTCAAGCGATCTTGGCATTTTAGTTTTTCCTTTTGAAAAGGTAGATTCGATCGAAAGACGCATCCTGAAGATCCCGATCGCCAAACTTTTGCCTGCTTCTTCTCACAACGCGTGAAAAGAGTTGATCAATTGATACTTGTTATCAAAAGTCTTTATCTGATCGGTGATTTCACTGATTACGTCTCTCCCAAAGTAAGTTCCGGGATTTTCGGGAAGCTTTACAAAAGTTTATTTTTGGCGATCGAGAGCGGTGTGCTGCTTGTTCTATTTAACGATCGCGCTCAACCAATTCCACCACTATCAAATTACACTTATGAGTCCTGGACGTATCAACTAAGCAACGAGCATAGTTGACAACTATATTCAGCACCCGCAACTGGCACTTACAGTGCTATTGCGGATAGAAGTGACTCAGGAGAGACCGTAGTTAGTAAAAATACTTAATAATTTATATCAGTAAGCATAACCCTGTTGGCAATGGGGCCCGAAACAGCTCTCGATTCCACTCCCCGCCAACGGTTTTGACCCAATGAGTCAGAAGAGCGGGTTTGCGGCTGTGGGAGTGGGGGCGTCAGCTTACTCGTGACGATATGACAAAGGCTTTAGTTTTGTGAAATTTAGCAGCAGGGCGGACAGTCACAGCCGCCGCCCCTGCTGAAACCCGGTTTTAGTTGGTCAATTAATCTTTGCTTCCGCGCTAGATTTTTCAGATGCCGCAGCTTCCTTTATCTCTGAAATCGCTTTCCGGCTGAAAATTTGGAAGTAGAGAGAAACAAAAAACTCTTTGACTGGAAAAACGATAAAAGTCAAAGGATTAATTGTGACGATGATATTGCGGGCATCAGCTTTAGCTTGTTTGACAACTTGCTGCGCTACCCAGTCGGGAGACATGATGCCGATCGGGTTTAAGTTGCTTTTAAACGGCCCTAAAATCAGTTTGCGAACGATGCAGGGTGCGTCTAGCCGCCGCAGGGTGACTAAATCTCCCAGGGCGCGCTTGCTGAGTTCGTACAGGGGACTGACAGCGGGAATTACTTCTGCTTCTGAAGTGTTGATCCAGACTTCTTTGCAAGCGATGTTTTCGTTAGTGCGGACTGTTAAGAAAAAGAGTTCCATCAGCCGCCACGCGGAAAAAGTGTTAATTTCGTATGAGTTGGCGATCGCCTCTCCTGTTCTTTCTCGCTGTACGTTAATCCCGTGATTGATGACGAGAATATCGATTTTTTCTAACAATAGGGCTAAGTCTGCCTCTTGGCCAGCTTGCCAAGTTACGGTTTTTACAGGTAAATTTTCGCCGTCTACATCAAAAGTAATTTCCTCATTTCCAGAGGAGAGGGCGATCACTTTTGCACCAGCTTTGTGCAGGTGTTTGAGAAGCAAACGTCCTAAAGTTCCCGATGCACCGGTGACGGCTACAGTTTTGCCTTTGAGAGAAAGTGCTGTACCCATAAGTTTATCTATTAAGGTGAAAGTACCGCAATAGTAAGCATTTTGATTGTCGAAGTGATGCCGCCAGTGATAAGGTTTATTAACTAACCACTTGCCAGGGGGAGTAAGGAAGTCTCCCGGTTGGTGGGTGATGTCGGTTAATTCGTCTGCACCTTTGATGCCGCACGCGCGGGCGATCGCGCTCAACAAAAAGCCTAAAGTATAAATACAACCCGCTGCTGCGCCCCAGTGATATTCCGGCAGCCCAAAATAAGCTACAACCCACAGCAACAAGCCCAAAACCATCATCGCCGCAGCTTCGGGTACGTCGTGACGCCAGTGTGCTTGCTTGTAAATTGTCTCGCTGACGGGGGTCAAATTGGGGCGGAAAACGCGGTGATGCCAAGTGTGCAGCTTTTGCAGGGGTGCCCAATAATGGGACACGACGTGATAAAAGTCTCGTATTATTTCTGCCCAGCAGACAGAAGCTATTGCCACAGCGCCGACTATCCAGTAATTTACCATGCTCGCACCAGTTTGAAATTTGAGATATTAGATATTGTCTGCTTTGAAAGATAACTCAAAATGGCTTTTATTGCTAGTCTGGAAGTTGACTCAGGCGTTTTAAAATCTGCAAAACCCGGTACAATTCATTGCCGGGATTGGAAATAACCAATTCCGCCGATCGCGCATACTGGGGAGTTTCGCCTCTTACTAACTTGACAAAATTGAAGTTAGCACCTGTGGCAATCATTCCAAAAGTAGGAGTTTCAGGATTGGGATCTGCCAGCATATATGTCAGGAGTTGGGCAAGTGCTTCGTCACTTGAAAACGAAAGTTGTTTGGATTCAATTACTGTCACCCACAAGTTTGCTTTCATAATTAGGATATCTATTCTGCCTTCGATGATTCTGCCTTCGTCTTCCTCTTGAATGGCGATCGACTTTTCGGCTTTGACTTGAAAAGGAGACTCATACAGACCGGCAATAAACAAAATAGGGCTGATGATTGTTAGATTGACAGCATTTTCCCATACAGGCGGGGTGTCTACCAAGTTGAAGTATATGTCTTGGACGCGATCGAGCAATTGTTTTTCTGAGTCTGTTACTTCGGGCAATTTTTCTTGCCATTCTCGGAAATATTCACTGTTGCGAACTCGCTGCAAGCCGAAGTTATCGATTAGATAGCAGAGGTTGATATCTCTTATTTGTAGTTTTTGCATTATGCTTAATAAAGCATTTTATGGTTATTAATAAGTTTAGCCGAATTGAGATTTTTAACCGCAGATGAACGTAAATGAACGCAGATGAAATTCCGAGTAAGTGAATTTGGGTAAGATGTCTGTTTATGGGGATTTGCGATCGGCAATTCGCTGTTTTTGGGCTGCTTGCATTTCCAGCAATTGCGGCACGGTTACAAAACGATATCCCTGCTGTTTGAGTTTGGGAATAATTGCAGATAGTGCCTCGACTGTTTGCTGGCGATTGCCGCCGCCGTCGTGCAACAATACGATCGCCCCCGATGTCGCTTGGGATAGCACGGTAAGGGCGATCGCAGCGGCCGGACGTTGCAAAAAGTCTTTAGGGTCGATCGACCACATCACCACTACATAATTTTTCTTTTTAGCGTAAGCTGCCAAACCGTTATTTAAGCGGCCGCCGGGGGGGCGAAACAAGAAACTTTTGGCCCCAGTCGATCGATAAATATGAACCCCAGTATTATCTATTTCATCTGATGCTGTTTTTTCGGTAACATTGTGAGAATAGTGATGCCAAGTATGGTTGCCGATCGCATTTCCCGCTTGCACAACTCTTTTCGCAATTTCTGGATACTCCCGCAAATTTGCCCCCAAACAGAAAAATGTAGCTACTGCGTTATGTTTGTGCAAAACTTCTAATATTTTCAAAGTTTCAGGCGAAGGGCCATCGTCAAATGTCAGGGCGATAACTTTTGAGTTGTTAATACTGGCTTTATAAACAATTTGGCTGCGAAATTGCGCGGGCGGTGCGAAGACTAAAGGTTGTTCTGGAGGTTTGTGAGAGGGAGTTGCGGGGGGAGAAGGAGGTGTTTTTAGTTTTCGGGGTTTCAGCAGGTTTGGCGGGGGGTTTTCAACGGGTGCGATCGGTATTAGCGGATTTGAATTGGCGGTTTTTCTGTTTTCCGACAAGAGAGAAATTGTGATGCTCAATCCGATAAGTATAACGGTTTTAATACCCCGTTTTTTATTGCCTTTGCGACTCATCAGGTATAGGAGTTATTTTGAACAATCTCATTATGCCTGATTGTTCTGCTAGCTTAAAAGTTTGGTAAATTATTTTTTTTTGCAAAACGTCGATCGCACTAAAGCTAGACTTAGGCAGAAACCGGGTTTTTTTAGGCAAATCAATCGTGGCTAGCCACCCTTTCCGCTATCAAAACCCGGTTTCTTATTAATAAAAAATCTACACTTTCAGGCTCTTTCCGCGACAATAAAACAACGTGATGACACCCTATCTGTCAAGGACTATCTACAATCGGCAAGTTTGCCGTGCCCTTTCATCCTCGGGTTCTTGCCACCCAAAAGCAAAATGACTCACCGCATTAATTTGCGGCGTCGCCGAGCGAATTGCCCGCATTTGAATCTCCAAAGACGGCCGATTTTTCAGAGGTTTTCCCCAATCTCCAGCAATGGCAGGAATAATTTTTGCTCCCGCAGGCGCTAAACTCACTGTCCGCTGCACCTGTGGCACAATGCAGCTTACATCGCCGCAATTTCCGTAAGACATGGCGTGGAATTCCATTGCAGCCGGAAAGGTGTCCCAAGGCTGCAATCTCGAATCATATCCCCCTTGATTTATGGCTTGATTTGCAGTGGGAAAAAACACCGCTCCTACAGGAATTCCCATCCTTTGAGCTGGTTGAATTGCTATCCCCAAAAAATCTAAAATCCCTTGGACTGCGTGAGCAACGCTCAGTTTCCACAAATCTTTTTGCAGAATGCCAGTATCGGGAAGCGGCGGTGTCGGTTTTGGTGTGGCAGTTGCAGCGTTTGGCTTGTTAGCGGCGGGAGTTGTTGAGGCCGATCTTGATGCGGCATTCTCCCTTCTAGAAGGTGGAGTTGCTACTGACATCGCCTGCGGAATTCGCCCTTGCCAAAGAGGTTCTCGCTCAGTTGGATACTGTTTGACTACTGCTTGAACGTCATTAGGATTGATAAATCCCTTAGTCAAATACCGCTGAATTAAATCTCGCCCTTGCTGATTGTTAGCCCGCTGCAAAAGAAGTTGCTGCGATGCTGGGCCGTAAATCCACAAGTCTTGAACTTTGGTAGCCACTGAAGCGGGTCCGATGCCCCGTAGATAGCGAATGTAGTCGAACAACATTCCTTGGGGCTTGCGCTTGACTATTTGATTTACTAACAAAGTATAGTCTTGCCGTGCTTGTGGGTTGTACGGATCGATAAAGGCTTGGTTGCCCGGAACTTCTCCGAAGTCCTCGTTAATTGCTGCCTCTTCACTTACTGTTAAACTTGTCTGATTTTTACCGTTGATAGCGAGGGTTTGCTGTCTGTCGGGACGCTGAGCATAGCTATAGCCAAAGTTCATGGTAAATAACCAGGCGTAAACTTTTAAACCTCGCTGTTTGCCTTTGGCGATCGCCTTTTCTAACAAATCGTATTTCTCGTAACCGCGATTTCTCAAAACAGAAGGCCAAGCCGTAGGATTGTCTGCGACTGGTAGCAGCACTTGACCATCGTAAAACACTTCAACATAGACTTGGTTGTAGCCTTTATTCACAACTTTGTCTAATACTCGATCGAGTTCTCCGGGTCTGACATCGCAGGGATACAAACGCAGCCAAACTGCTTGGGTTTCCGGCCAAGTTTTTTGGCGGCATTCTGCTATTTCCCGCGCGTGTTTGTTCAAAACAGCAAAATATGCTTGCTGAGATTCCCGTTTTCCCGACAGCGCGGCGCGGCGCAAGTCTTCTTTTTGATTGACCTGTTCTTGGGATAATTGGCAGTAGGCTGATGTTTGGGCAAAAGCTGGTTGATTTCCGATAAACGGCCAACCAAGCTGGCTGATGAAGCTACTGGTTAAAACAGCAGTTACCGCACTTAAAAAGCGTCGCTGGTGTTGAAAATTCGCGATGCGAGTTGGTGCAATTTTCATGGGAGAATGGAATGGGGTTTTCTGGTTTAAATTGGGTGGCGATCGCATTTTTACGATCGCGCTCAACAAGCAGCTACAAATTTTCTACTTTTTTCCGTTGACTTAGTTATGGCACAAGTCGATCGCACAATGCAAATTCTATCTGGCGGCTATTTAAATTCAATAAGGGCGATCGGGCCAGATAAAACTCGGTGATTCCACCGCTGCTATGTTATACAAACTTTTCTCTACCTAAGTGTTGGCGCGCAGGCACGCGCCTTCGCGGACTCAAAAATAAAGGGGGTAAAAAGCCCGGATTTGATATCATATCCCGTTCTATTTTTCAGTATTTTTTCCCTAAATGCTGCATAAAAAAGCGCCTGGGTAGAGTGGGCGCTAAAAGCAGTTGATATTTCTACTAAAAATTGTTAACACTCAAATATCAAGGATGAAAGATGAATTATTAAAATTTCTCCTTGATCCTAAATTTTGAGATTAAGCTCCTCTGTTAAGAGCAGCTTCAATCTGCTGAAATTCTGACTCAAGACGCTTTTTCAATTTTTCAGGAACGGGACGGTTTGGATAGGAACTGTAATGTCCTGCCAAAGAGTTTAATGCCGTCCGCATTGTCGTGAAAGATGCCAGCTTGGTAAGAGCGGGATCGCGGCGGTATTCAGCAAAAAAATCGTTGATACTTGTGCGAGCCTTGGCTTGAGCCGCTGCTTTTTCCGGCGTGCCCTCTGGCAAAGTGAGCGCTGTTCTCAAGCTGTTCACTAATGCTAATGTGTCTTGGCCATAATCTCCACTCAGAGTGGCCGGAACATTGGTACAGCCCGCTACGCCGATGACAACAACTAATACCAGGGCTAACAGACGGGAAATGTAATGCTTCATAAAAAAATTCGGTAAGTGGGAAACTCAGTCACGAAGAGTGCTGAGAGGGAAACGACTCGGCGGTTGAAACCGGCGTGAATCTTTCCATTACCGCCTTGGGATTGCTAGATTCGGTGTACTTTTGTAGTGTACTTTCGATGGGACAATTACCATCTCAAACTTCGCAACCCTGTACGCATAATGTTCGCTCCTTTATGAGCCTCCCTTTCGGGGTAATGTTAGCTTCGACAAAGTTAACGGCCGGTACTATATCTAGGACACTGATTTAACCCAATAAGTCTGTTTAATCCTAAATTTCTAGAGCAAGGAACTAGCTTCGCATCCCTTGGTAGGTCTTTAAACTCTTACCGTTAACGTAGTACGCGAGGTACTTAGTCTGGTCAACTGTGGTTTAAGTCTTAGGCTAGAAGCCCACTGTCTTTAGACCTGGGTCGTTGACAAGGTTTAGAAAAATGGAAGCGAAAGCGGCAATCAAAATTAACCTTTATCCTATCTCGAATTGAGCTAATAATGCCACTTTCTACATTTTTTTGTTCTCATACCATGAAACCGAAAATTTGTCAATCTAAAATCTAAAATCTAAAATCTAAAATCGATTGATTTGTCCAGCAACGACGGAGAGAATTTGGGTTTGTCGCAGCCACTGAGCATCAAAAGCGCCTAGGTGAGTTGTAGTAATCAGAGTTTGAAATCGTTCTTGAATTGTTTCTAAAAGTTGATTTTGGCGGCTCAGATCGAGTTCTGCAAGTACGTCGTCGAGCAATAGTAAAGGCGCTTCGCCGACGACTTCTTCAATAAGCTGCAGTTCTGCTAATTTTAATGCTAATACCAGAGTTCGCTGCTGACCTTGGGATGCGTATTGACGAGCTGGGGTATTGTTAATTGTAAATGTAATGTCGTCGCGGTGGGGGCCGACCAAAGTGGTTCCTTGAAACTGTTCTGCGATCGCCCTTTTTTGAATTTTCTCTAAAAATGCTTGTCGCACTCCTTCGAGATTGTCTTTAGCGATAAATTCCGAACTTACTTCAATATTAGCATCGTATTTCACATCTAAAACTTCTCCTGAACCGCTAATTGAACGGTGCCAATTTCGAGCTAAAGGCATCAAACGCTCCAAAATTCGATCGCGCCTGCGGATGACGCGAGCGCCCGCTGTCGCCAACTGCGCGTCCCACAAAGCTAATTCCGAACTGGGAATTGGGAATTGGGAAGTGGGAATGGGGAATTGGGAATTGGGGATTGGGAAGTCTTCTGTATTTTCCGGTTCGGGACTTTCGGGTGCAATAAATCGCATTTTGTCAAAACCTTCGGAAAATTCCGCTTTCCTGATTTCTTTAGAACGTTTCAACAAAGCGTTTCGCTGGCGCAAAATTTGGTTGTACTGCTGCAAAATGTGAGCGTAAATCGGTTCTAACTGGATGACGAGCCGATCGATCCAATTGCGCCTTCCTTCGGGTCCGCCGCGCACTAAGTCCAAATCCAAACAAGAAAATTGCACTACATTTAAGACGCTCAAAAAGTCTAAATGGCGACGCAGCGGTTCACCGTTGATCTTCAGTGTTCGACGCGCCCCAGAGCGAAGAGTTAAAGCTAAGTCGATTGCTCCGGTTTGACGTTCGAGTGTAGCATCAATTTGCCCGATCGGCTTTGAGTCGAGTATTAAATCGCGATCGCGCCCTACCCGGTGGCTTTTTAAGGTAGAAAGCAACTCTACCGCTTCTAACAAGTTAGATTTTCCTTGCGCGTTATTTCCTACTAAAATGGTTTTGGGAGCGTCAAACGCTACCTTTTGATCGAAGTAGTTCCGAAACTGCCGTAGGTGCAGCGTTTTTAAATACATACTATTAGTAATTGGTAATTATTGGTAATACAGCCATCGTGGGGTACACGACCGGGCGCACTTTACAGGTTGGCAACCGAGCGCTTTTACGATTGCGATTTTCGCCGATCGTTGCCCTCGCAATGACATTATAACGAAGTAATAAATGTTTTATTGTGACACAATCTCTTTAGTCTTCCTAGCGATGACTTTGGCAGTGAGCCAGGGGTTGAAACCCCTGGCGGATGTGAAGAGAGAATATTGCCTGCGAGGGTGCTAGCTAATAATGAAACCTCGCTAAGTCTTCGTCAGCCGTTAACACTATTTTCTAGCTTTGTAAAAGCGCAAAAACAGTTTTTCCATTTCAATCCAGACAAACATCAGAGCGCTGAAACCGAAGCAAACTAGCAACTCAAACCCCGTTAAATAATGAGTGCCGAAAAATGCTCTCAGCGGCGGAACGTAAATCAGCATCAATTGCAGAATAGTAGTCACAATTACAGCCGCCCACACAAAAACATTAGTGAAGGGATTTAACTCAATAGTTAGCTGAGTGTTAGACCGAATTGCGATCGCGTGACCCATTTGCGCCAAACAAAGAGTTGTAAACACCATTGTTTTCCAAGCATCTGGATCTCCGTGTCCGGGAGAGTGAGTATATCCGTAAGCCCAGGACATCATCGCGATCGTCAAAATTGCAAAAATAATCCCTATCCGAATCATGTAAGAACCCAAACCCCGCGCGAAAATACTTTCTCGCGGACTGAAAGGAGGCCTTTTCATCACGTTCGGTTCCCCGGGTTCCACAGCCAAGGCCAAAGCGGGAACGCCGTCTGTTACTAAGTTCATCCACAAAATTTGCAGCGGCGTCAGCGGCACTCCTCCCAAACCCATTAAAGGTGCGGCCGCAATTGTCAAAACTTCGCCGATGTTGCTGCCCAAAATGTATTTAATAAAGCGGCGAATATTGCTATAAACCACTCGCCCTTCTTCAGCGGCGGCGACAATAGTTGCGAAGTTGTCGTCGAGGAGCACCATATCGCTAGCTTCTTTGCTGACATCGGTGCCGGTAATCCCCATAGCGATGCCGATATCGGCTTGTTTCAAGGCGGGGGCGTCGTTAACGCCGTCGCCGGTCATTGCGACAAATTTGCCCCAACTTTGCAAAGCTTGGACTATTCGCAATTTGTGTTCGGGGGAAACGCGGGCGTAAACGCTAACCTGTTCGACTTGCTGTTTGAGTTCTTCTTGGCTGAGCTTTTCTAATTCTTGACCGGTGAGAACTCGATCGCCCTCTTTAGCAATACCTAAATCGTAGGCGATCGCCTTTGCTGTCAACTGGTGGTCTCCTGTAATCATCACCACCCGAATGCCAGCATTGCGGCACTTCACCACTGCTTCCCGCACTTCCGGGCGCGGGGCGTCCAGCATACTGACGAGTCCCAGCCAAATCATGTCTTGTTCGCTGGTTTCCTCAGAACCTTCGGGCGGCACGTTTTCCCAGAGTTTGTACGCAAACCCGAGGACTCGCAAACCGCCGCTTGCCATGTTGTTGTTTTCGGCGAGGATGCGATCGCGCATTTCCTGCGTTAAAGGTTGTACTCGATCGCCGACTATAATGCCTTTGCAGCGCTCCAAAGTCAACTCTGGAGAGCCTTTGGTCAGCATCAAATAATTCGGCTGCTGTCCTTCTGCTGCGGGAAATCCCGAATTTCCCGATCGGCCGGGCACTTCGCAAATCACGCTCATGCGCTTGCGTTCGGAAGAAAAAGGAAATTCCGCCGTCCGCGGCAGCAATTGAGACTGTTTATCCTTATAAATGCCTGCTTTTCCCGCTACACACAGCAGAGCTCCTTCTGTAGGGTCGCCTAAAATCTGCCATTCTTGCTGTTCTTGTTGCAATACTGCGTCGTTGCAAACTGCACAGGCAATTAATAAAGATTCGAGTTCTGGATATTCCTCTAAATTATTAATTTTGGCCGATGTCAGGCGATCGCTAAAATCTCCGATCGGGGCATAGCCATCGCCTGCGACGGCGACTGTGCAGTCGCCTGTAGACACTAGCTGAACTACCATTTTATTTTGAGTCAGAGTACCTGTTTTATCAGAACAAATGGTAGTTACCGAGCCCAAAGTTTCTACCGCAGGTAGTTTGCGAATCAGGGCGTTTCGCTTCACCATCCGCCTAGTTCCGAGTGCTAGAGTGACTGTCACGACTGCTGCGAGTCCTTCGGGAACCACAGCCACAGCCATACTCAGAGAAACTTCTAACAAGTCTTCAAACCTGCTGGTATCGAATCCGATGCCGCCGTTTTGGAAGGTAATCATGCCGCCGATGACGACTATTGCGACTAAGGTTAGGGCACCGGAGACTAGAACATTTCCCAACTGGCTCATCCGCTGTTGCAGGGGAGTCGGTTCGTTTTCTACTGACTGAAGCATGGCGGCAATTTTGCCCAGTTCAGTTTGCATTCCTGTGTTGGTGACGATCGCCTTTGCTCGTCCCTGAACAACTTCTGTGCCCTGAAAAATCACGTTGAGTCGATCGCCCAAGGAAGCATCTTCGGGAAGTTCTAGATCAGCTTGCTTGGTTACTGCTAGAGCTTCTCCTGTCAAAGCAGATTCTCTGACTTGCAGATTTGATGTTTCGATCAAGCGTGCGTCTGCTGCTATTTTTACCCCAGCCTCCAACAGCATCACGTCTCCGGGTACGAGTTCCTTGGCTGCTATTTCCGAAGTTTTGCCGTCCCGCACGACTCTGACTAGGGGGGAAGCGAGGTTTTTGAGGGCTGCGAGGGCTTTTTCAGCACTTTGCTCTTGGAAATAGCCGAGAATGCCGTTGAGTATGACGATCGCAAAAATGGCGATCGCATCTTTGGGAAAAGTATTCGACCGAATGTCCAAAAAAGCCGAAATCACGGCCACACCTATCAGCATCAACAACATGATGTTGGTGAACTGATCGACAAAAATCGACCACGGACTGCGGCCTCCTGTTTCTTCGAGTTCGTTGGGGCCGTATTGCTGCAAGCGTTCTGACACCTGTTGGCTGCTCAAGCCAGCGTCTTTGTTGCTGCTTAGCTGCTGGAGAGTTTTGTCAATTGCTACGGTGTGCCAAGAAGAGGGAGAAGTTGAAGACATAAATTACGATCGCGCATGGGGAAATTAGGCGAATCAGGCCGGACAGCTACAGCCGATGGATGTGGCTGATTACAGCCAGAGACTTTTAAGTTTTGAGTTCTGAATCAAAAACTGTTTAACTTGGGACTCGTTTTGGGCGGTTCGATGCCGGGGAAGCAAAAAGCTTTTAACTTCACTGCGTCTGGTGGCTCGATCGCGCCGTTTGTAGGCCTACGGCTGATAGCACCTATCCACCTTACTACTAAAAATTAGCAATTCCTTCGGCTATTACACACAAAAGAAGCTGAAAGCAAGAGTGATTTTATTACGGGGATGCAACCGTGCGCTGCAGGTTAAAACCTACCTTAAAAAAAAACGTCATAAAACGCTCGTATCCGAACTCATCTATTTTGCATTGTTTAATGTTAAAAGAAAAATGCCGCTGCGGCGACAGGTATCGATCGCCTCTGTTGGTTTTCTCACCATCTACAATGCTCAGCTTGCCACACCCTTCCGTGCGACTAGCCTGTGGGAAGCAGAACATAGAACATATAGATGAAAGTTTTTTTGCAACCGTTGCAGGACAAACAGTCGATGCTGGCTCTGGGGTCAAGTCCCATGACTCCCCAGAGCCAGCATCCCCGCGTTATGAAAGACCGGGCCCGGTCTTTCAACTTCCAACGGCTGAGTTTTGTCACTAAATGCTGATATTTCCGGCAAAAGCTGAGGCTGTGGCGATCGGGTTCCCAATCTTTTGGATTTTGCCCACACCCAATTCTGCAGCCATCCTGACTTGGGGCAGAATTTTTGCTTTTTTCCCTATTCCCCCAGCCTTCTTTTACGAAAACTTTAATTTACTTAATACTTCTTAACAATTCGGCTTTTCCAGAGAAAGCCAACAAAGGCGATCGGGCCACGGGACGGTTCCGGGCGGTTCTACCGCCACAGCAGGGCGATAGAAGCAAACTCTGCGTTTATTTGGACAACCCCGCATCTACCCGAGGAAGGAGATTTGCCCGCACTTGCCCTCCCGAGATTTACCTTCTTAGAGAGATAAGTTTCTGTAATAATTTGTAATAAACAAACGCAGGCGAGCATTGTATAAAGATTATCAGAGGGTTGAAACGACAGGCCAAAGTTAACAAAAACCCTGATTGACAAGGTTTGTCGCATCTCATAAAAGGTGTAAAATTTTCTAAGGTTTCTTAAACCTCCGTTGCAATGTAACAATAGTGCAGGTAGCGGAAAGGGAGAGATCGATGGGACCAGCAGATTAGCTGGCATCAAATTTCAACCCTTGCAGGCACTCGTAGCCTGAACAAATTTAACTTAACGGTTTTATACCGCAACCAAACTCAATTAACTCAAATAGGAGAGTTCTTTCATGTTTGACGCATTTACAAAAGTGGTTTCCCAATCTGACGCTCGGGGCGAATTTCTAGCTCAGGGTCAACTAGATGCTCTCAGCAGCATGGTTTCCGACGCCAACAAGCGGATTGACGCAGTAAACCGCATCACCGGCAACGCATCCAGCATCGTAGCCAATGCAGCTCGCGCCCTGTTCGCCGAACAGCCGCAACTGATCGCTCCTGGTGGCAATGCCTACACCAACCGCCGCGCGGCAGCTTGCTTGCGCGATATGGAAATCATCTTGCGCTACGTCACCTATGCAACATTTGCAGGCGACGCCAGCGTTTTGGACGACCGCTGCTTGAACGGTCTGCGTGAAACATACCAAGCTCTGGGAGTTCCCGGTGGCTCAGTTGCAGCCGGCGTGCAAAAAATGAAGGAAGCAGCGATCGCGATCGCTAACGACCCCAACGGTGTTACCCGTGGTGATTGCAGCTCGCTGATGTCTGAAATCGGCAGCTACTTCGACCGCGCAGCCAATGCAGTCGGCTAAAAATAGCCAAGCGAACCTTTCTTGTAAAGAAGCGAGCATCGCATTTTTGCAAACAATCATTTTTGTACAAAAACAACACAACATTAGGGAGAAACCAGAACAATGAAAACCCCTTTGACTGAAGCAGTAACCGCAGCCGATTCTCAAGGCCGTTTCCTGAGCAGCACTGAACTGCAAGTCGCCTTCGGCCGTTTCCGCCAAGCAGCAGCAGGTTTGGAAGCAGCCAAAGCGTTGACCGCCAACTCTCAGCGCTTGATCGACGGTGCAGCTCAAGCTGTGTACAACAAATTCCCGTACACCCAACAAATGCAAGGCCCGAACTACGCTTCTACCCCAACAGGTAAAGCGAAGTGCTCTCGCGACATCGGCTACTACCTGCGGATGGTAACCTACTGCTTAGTTGCAGGCGGCACAGGTCCGATGGACGAGTACCTGATTGCAGGTGTTGACGAAATCAACCGGACATTTGAATTGTCTCCTAGCTGGTACGTTGAAGCTCTCAAGTACATCAAAGGCAACCACGGTCTGAGTGGCGACGCTGCAACTGAAGCGAATTCCTACATCGACTACGCAATCAACGCTCTAAGCTAGATTTGCGTGATGCCCGGAATTGTAAGCTGCTGTTAGCTTAAGTGTTAGCGGTTGTTTACAATTCCGGGCATCTGCGATCCAAGCCTAGTTTTGCAAATACTTTTTTAAGCAGTTTTCAATTTTTAAAGCAAAAAAGGAAGAAGCAAAAATGGCGGGATTAGGTGCAGCAGAACGTTTGGGAATAAAAGCATTTGAAGAAGCCGGACGGGTAGAACTGCGCCCCCACTGGACGCAAGAGGATGTGGAAGCAGTAATTCGCGCTGCTTACAGCCAAGTTTTCGGTAATGAGTATTTAATGTCGAGCGAACGACTTACCAGTGCTGAATCTCTGCTGCAGCAAGGGCAGATTTCAGTGAAAGATTTTGTGCGGTCAATTGCACATTCCGAAACCTATCGGAAAAAGTTTTTTTATCCGAACTCGCAAACGCGGTTAATCGAGCTTAACTACAAGCATTTGTTGGGCCGCGCTCCTTACGACGAGTCGGAAATTGCTTTCCACGTTGATTTGTACAATGCAGAAGGCTACGAAGCTGAAATTAATTCTTACATTGACTCGCTTGAGTATGAAGAAAATTTTGGCGAAAGTATAGTGCCTTACTATCGCGGTTTCGCGACTCAAAGAGGTCAAAAAACCGTCGGTTTTAACCGGATGTTTCAACTGTACCGGGGTTTTGCTTCTAGCGATCGATCGCAAAACCAAACCCAAGCCCGGCTGACTTGGGAAGTAGCGAGAAATATGGCTTCGCCGATATACACGGCCTCCACCGGAAAAGCCCTTGGCGGCACATCCGGCGGTTCTCGCGACCAGCTCTACCGAGTCACCGCAATGCAAGGTTCGGCTAATTTTTCGCCCCAAGTGCGGCGGACTACTACCGAATATCTCGTGCCTTACGAGCAACTTTCGAGCCGCTTGCAGCAAATCAACAAACGTGGCGGCAAAGTGGTAAGTATTACCACAGCTTAAAGTTTGTGTATTGACGTTTTTTTGAAACGTCTTTAGCAAATTAGGACTAAGGCTAAAAAATTCTTCAATTTTATGTGTATAGGTAAGGTGTGCAGTGCACACCCTACTTTGAGGCATATTATCCTTAGTCCTAAAAATTTCAAGTGCAACCAAGCATTAAACTTTTGTCATTAATAATTTAGGAGGAAATCTGGTGGCGATTACAACAGCAGCGTCCAGACTGGGAACATCCGCATTGAGCGATGCGCCGAAGGTAGAATTGCGCCCGAACTACAGCAAAGACGACGTTGAAACTGTGATTCGTGCGGTTTACCGTCAGGTGCTGGGCAACGACTATTTAATGAAATCCGATCGACTTACAAGTTCCGAGTCTTTGCTGCGGGACGGCAGTTTGACGGTACGAGAATTTGTACGCGCTGTAGCTAAGTCAGAACTGTACAAAACCAAGTTTTTCTACAACAGCTTCCAAACTCGGACGATCGAACTAAACTACAAACACTTGCTCGGTCGGGCTCCCTACGACGAATCTGAAGTAGTTGAGCACTTAGATTTGTACCAAACACAAGGCTACGACGCTGATATTGATTCTTACATCGATTCAGTAGAGTATCAAGAAAACTTCGGCGACAGTATCGTGCCTTACTACCGCGGTTTTAACACCCAGCGTGGTCAAAAAACCGTTGGTTTTACCCGGATGTTTCGCCTGTATCGCGGCTATGCAAACAGCGATACATCTCAACTAGAAGGCAATAACTCTCGCTTAGCTGTCGAACTCGGCACTAACACCGCTACGCCTGTAGTCGGTCCCTCCGGCGGTAACGAAGGTTGGGCATATCGGCCTTCTGCCAGAAACGTAACTCCCAGCAGCACTTTCGGCGGCGCTGCAGCTTACGGCAAAGAAGGGCGGCTGGTGCGCGTGGAAGTTTCCGGCATTCGCACGGGCGGCTATCCTAGCGTGCGCCGCAGCAGCAAGGCTTTCATCGTACCTGTTGAGGATTTGTCCTCGCAACTGCAGAAATTTCAACGCCTGGGCGCGAAAATCGCCAGCATTACTCCAATTTAGTCAGTTGGCAGTTGGCAGTTGGCAGTTACTAGCTTTTAGTCAACAGTCAACAGTCAACAGTCAACAGTCAACAGTCAACAGTCAGAATTACCAATTACCAAGAAGCTTATGTTGGGTCAATTTGTAGCTGGAATAAGTGGCAATACAACTTCGGCTGGTCGCTGCTTTCGGTATGAAGTTGTCGGTTTGCGCCAAAGCGATGAAACAAATAATGTGGATTATTCGATTCGATCGAGCGCGAGTACATTTATCAACGTGCCTTACAATCGGATGAATCAAGAAATGCAGCGGATTACTCGCATGGGCGGGAAAATTGTCAGCATTCATCCTTTAAACGCGGGTGCAGAATCATCCCATCAGTCATCCCATGAATCATCCCATGAATCATCCCATGAGTCATCTGGTGATCACCAATAGTTTGGTGGGAGGGGCGATGAAAATCGCTTCTTGTCAAGCTAGAAGGGGCGATGAAAATCGCTCCTGCACAAGCTAGAAGGGGCGATGAAAATCGCTTCTTGTCAAACCAAGTCCGCCTGCGCGGAATAAGAGTTAATGCAACCCGCGCAGGCGGGTTTTGTCTGTTTAGCAGCGATTTCAATCGCCGAATAACTAATAACTAATAACTAATAACTAATGACTATGGATTATTACGAATCCGACTCACCGCCGGCGGGTGTAGCTGAGGGCGAGTCTTTAACTGTTGAACAGGCGATCGCAAATTTGCACTCCCAAGATTACAGTCTCCGGTATTATGCTGCTTGGTGGGTTGGCAGATTTCGAGTCAAGGAACCGGCAGCTATTGCAGCTTTAATTGCCGCATTGGAAGAAGAGTCAGAACAAACAAAAATCGGCGACTATTCCCTATTACGAAATGCGGCGCGGGCTCTGGGTAAATTGGGTGACAAACAAGCCTTACCGGCCCTGATTCGTTGTTTGGAATGCGCTGATTATTACGTGCGAGAAGCGGCGGCTCAAGCTCTAGAAATGCTGGGCGAGATCGATTCTATTGGGCCGCTAATGAAGCTATTGGATGGGGGCGTACCTGTGGCCGTGCGAGTGCCAGGAAAATCGCACCTCGTGCAACCTTACGACTCGGTAATTGAAGCTTTGGGAACGCTGAAAGCCACAGAAGCAATACCCCTAATTTCACCTTTTTTAGAACATTCTGTGGAGCGGGTGCAGTACGCTGCGGCGCGGGCGATGTATCAGTTAACTGGTGAGCGGGTTTACGGAGAGCGGTTGGTAAGTGCTTTGAATGGGGATAATTTGCAGTTGAGGCGCTCGGCTTTGATGGACTTGGGGGCGATCGGCTATTTGCCGGGAGCGCAAGCTATTTCTGAAACTTTAGCAGAAAATAGCCTGAAATTGATAGCGCTCAAAGGAGTTTTGGAGCATCACCTCAATCAACAAGAATCTCTATCTTTGTCAGATGAAGCTATCCAAGTTATGAACTTAATGGATAGTTTACTTTAAAAAATTAGTTCATAACTGAAATAGTATTGCTGTAGCAATGCTCAATTGTCTGCCGTATATTTAGGACACAGTATATTGAGGA
Organism: Microcoleus sp. MON1_C5; assembly: GCF_036701875.1. Taxonomy (NCBI): domain Bacteria; kingdom Bacillati; phylum Cyanobacteriota; class Cyanophyceae; order Oscillatoriales; family Microcoleaceae; genus Microcoleus; species Microcoleus sp. MON1_C5. The sequence goes on from NZ_JAUBRN010000016.1 coordinate 49,212, forward strand.
CACAGCAGTGCTGTTTCCCTACGGCATATCTGTATTTTAGGCAGGACACAGCAGTGCTGTTTCCCTACCTATTTTGATGAGAATGTTGGTGGGTGAGGTGGCAAAAAGTTCGAGCGCGCGATCGACCCAACCTACAATTACCAAGAAACTGGGTTGAAAGCCCCGTCCTTATAGGACGGCTTTAATTTCTACACTTTGTAAATAATTGTGAAATACACACATTTCGCAGGTGAAAGTGTTTGCAAGGATGATAAACTATTCCCATGATAGTATTAGAGTTTAAATTAAAAGGCAAAGCGGAGCAATATCGGATCATCGACGAGATGATCAGAACAGCTCAATTTGTTCGCAACAAAACTCTTAGATACTGGACAGAAAATCAAGGAATTAAGCTGGTCGATCTGTACAAGCAATGCGCCGTAATGGCAAAAGAGTTTGAATGGGCAGGCAAACTTAACTCAACGGCACGTCAAGCTTCGGCGGAGCGGGCCATTTTTGCTATCCAACGTTTTTTCGCTAATTGCAAGGCTAAAAAACCAGGAAAAAAGGGCTATCCGCAGTTCAAAAAATATACTCGCTCACTTGAATACAAGCAATCAGGTTGGGCGCTTTCTGTGGACAAAAGATGCCTAACATTTAAGGACGGCTTTGCTGCTGGAAAGTTCACATTAATCGGTAGCCGGGACTTGCATTTCTACGCGCCCGATGAGATTAAGCGAATCAGGATTGTGCGTCGTGCTGACGGATACTACGCCCAATTTTGCATCAACGTTGAACGCAAAGAGGAAATTGTTCCGACTGGTAAAGCCATTGGAATAGACGTGGGATTGAACCATTTTTATACCGACAGCGATGGCAAAACAGTCGCCAACCCACGCTATCTCAAGAAAAGTGAAAAAGCTTTAAAGAGATTGCAAAAGCGCGTCTCTATAAAGAAAAAAGGTTCCAAGAATCGAAAAAAAGCGATTAACAAGTTAGGAAGAAAACACCTGAAGGTGAGTAGACAGCGCAAAGACTTCGCCATTAAGATGGCGTTGTGCGCGGTAAAATCTAACGATTTTGTAGCCTACGAAGACCTTCAGGTTAAGAATATGGTTAAAAACCGTAAGCTTGCCAAATCAATTAGCGATGCAGCGTGGTCACAATTTGCTCAATGGTTAGAATACTTTGGAAAAGTGTACAGTAAAACGGTAATTGCTGTTCCACCTCAATACACATCCCAGGCGTGTTCAAATTGTGGCAATTTAGTCAAAAAAACGCTGTCAACCCGAACTCACATTTGCGGTTGTGGTACAACATTAGATCGCGACCACAACGCTGGAAAAAACATTTTGGCTAAAGGGTTGAAGCAGGCAGGTGTCAACTTAAATACGGTGGCACACACCGAAATTAACGCTTGGGGACAGACCGATCTCTACTCGTTGGTGGTAGCATCAACGAGCAAATCGACTGATTGATCCAAGAATCCCTGTGCCTTCAGGCCAGGGAGTGTCAAAATAGTCACGGTAAAGCTTACAAATAAATGGCATTAGAACTAATTCAGGCTGTCGAACAAGCAGATTCTTCCGAAGGCTTGTTAAACGCAGTCAAAGCACTGGCTGCAGCTTCCTCAAAACAAGCAATTCCTACCTTAATTACAGTGCTCGGTTACAACAACCCAGGCGCCGCTGTTGCCGCCGTTGATGGGCTAATTCAGCTCGGAGAACCTGCGGTGCTGCCGCTTCTAGAACAGCTTGACGGCTACAATTACGGGGCGAGAGCTTGGGCTGTTCGGGCTTTGGCGGGAATTGGCGACCCCAGGGGTTTGGAGATTTTGCTCGATGCAGCAGCGAATGACTTTGCTTTGAGCGTGCGGCGGGCCGCGGCGAGGGGTTTGGGGACTATTTGTTGGGAACTAATGCCGGCAGAACAAATAGCAGATGCTCAACTTCGCGCTGTGAAAACGCTACTGCAAGCGTCCCGAGATCCCGAATGGGTGGTTCGCTACGCAGCAGCGGGGGGTTTGCAAGCTTTGGCGGGTGCTGCGACTGTTAAACCGGATTGGTTAGCGGAAGTTTCGGCCAGACTTGAGGAAATCACCCACAGCGATGAAACTACTTCAGTTAGGGCTCGGGCTTTGCTTGCTAAGAAAATATTGTCACTTGGCTAGGGTTTGGGCGATCGTCTCTTCCAAGTCCCCTTGACTGAGAGTGGTTAATATAAAGACTTCTTGTACGGTTTTGCCCTGTCTGGCGATGATTTTAAATCCCCCGCGGATGGGTACTGACACTCTTAATGTCATGCGGGGGATGTGTCCTTTAACTTTGTTGATGACGCCCGGAGTGACAGTTTGAATGCCGATTTTTAGGGTGAGGCGCTCTAAAATTGGTATCAAACCGGGAAGGTGGGTAGAGTGATTCCAAACTAGGCGGCCTTTGGGTTGTGCGTTCATAAATATTTAACCAAATTCAACATACCCAGTCTAAGCCACCCCTGGCTGGAACCAATTTGAAATCCCCTCAACTTCTGTATCACTAACGTTACTGTGAGCGTCATTGTCAGCAAGCCGAGGCAATCTCAAACCGAGATTTTTGATTCCTGGCGCGCAAGCTAAGATTTGATGGCGCAGAATTGTCCTGTACTTTTTGATATTTTGGGTTGGCAACTGTCGGTTTTTCGAGTTGAGTGGCGATCGCCCGGAGCATTTCTGCGAGGCTGCAAGGTTTCTTGAGATAGCCGTCTGCTTTAAGTTCCAGCGCTTTTTCCATTTCTGAACCCGTCATAAAAATAAACGGAATGCTGGCGGTTGCAGGGTGCGATCGCACGGCTGCGAATACTTCAAAACCGTTTAGTTCTGGCATCATGACATCAGACAAAATTAAATCGGGAATTTCGGCTGCTAACTGGATACCGACTTTTCCGTTTTCAGCACCCACAGCTTCAAAACCGCGCGATTGCAGAAGTTCTAATACCGTTTCTCGAATTAAATCATCGTCTTCAATTACTAATATTTTTTTCATTGGTTTGAGCTGGATATTTACTTTGTTTGTATTCCTCTGTTATTATTGTTACAGGTGAGTTTTAAAGAATTCAATAGGGTTATTGCAAAAAACCGCTTTTGACTGGCAACTTTTTACGGCTTTGTGTAGGCTCGCAGTTACACACAAGACTTGAGTTATCCGCAGCTTTACCTTGGGTACTAGCGGTAGAAGTCGCTCCAGGGTACCGAGGATTGTGAACGTCTAAAATCAGCGATTCAATAGTTTATTTAATAAAGATTCCAGCCGCCTGACTCAAAAAGTTTGTATTTGAGTGGCGATCGCAGTTACGTGTAATTAATAAATCCGCCGATGAGCTGAGGGCGAAACTGCAACCTGTGAAGTTCACAAATTTCGGGCGATCGGGTAAAATATAACTTGGTGTATCGCTATTGAGTGAGGAAAAAGATATGTCAGAATTTCTAGACTTTCTCAGACATCAGTTTGCCTACGTGGCCATTGGCGAATTTAAACCGGGAAAATTTAAAGAAGCAGAAGAACTTTTTGAAAAAGCCGTTGCAACTTATGCCACAGGTTTTAAGGGAGCATACCTGCTGCAATTGCCCAATACAGACAAAGGTATTGCCATCATTTTTTGGGAAAGCGTAGAAGAGATGGCCGCCAATCAAAGCGAAGCTTATCAGGAAATATTAAAGCAGATGACGCCTTTGTTTGCGAAACTTCCCGACACTGATGTTTATGAAATCGTCAGTGAAATTCAGCCCAAAAGTGAATGATTAAAAATCCTGCAACCGGCGAGTCATTCCCATACCCATGGGCGTCTTTCGCCCGACTCCGCTGTAAAGCGCAAAATCTGCTAAAGTGTTAATTTGCTTGATAGTAGCAGGAGCTATATCTCCCATAATTCGGTAACTAATATCGCCGACGCAGCCAATAAATTTACTGCGAGAATCCGTACTAACTTCTGTTCGGATATCGAAGAAACTGGGGAAAATAGCTTCTGTGAAAGTAGGTTCGATCGCAATCCGGCTGTATTTGTTCCAGCGATTCGCTAAACTGCCAAAAATACTCTCACGAGTTGGCATAGCACTATCGTATACACCTTGCCGAAAATTAGTAGGAGTGCAAAAAGTAAAAGCAATTTGGCGCTCAGTTTCCGAAGCTCTATCGAACAATTCGGCGTAACTACAAAAGTTTACCCAAGGCTGGTTTGATTGCGGTTCGCTCAAAATATTAGTAATGTATATATTTGTCGGCCCGAGATGCCAAGGGCTCTCGAAATTAAGTTGCTGCCAAAGTTGAGTTAGGCGATCGAACAAACCGTCATCCAGCAGAGAAATTCGCCACCAAATCGGCGTATTTTCCTGAATAGCTTGCTTGTGTTCCCATTGTACAGCCTGCGAAATTGTGCGCGCAGCAGGAGGCAAAACTCTCTTTTGCGGCTGCGGCGTACTGCTTTTGTAAGGCTCTTTTCTCCTTACTTGGAAAGGGCTTAAAGTGAAAGCTTTTTCCTGAGATTGGTCGTGCAGGTACGCGCTCAAATCGGTGTCTACAGCACTCACAAGGTTCAAAAACAAAGCGTGGAGATGCCGTCCCGTTAAAAACTGGGATGGAATTGGTGCAACTGGCCGCAGGTTTAAAACAAGGCTGTAGGGCATTTTTAAATTTATATACGGTGTCTGTATAGATGTTCAGCTAGTATTAATACTACAGCTAAGTTGCAACTTAGATTAAGGAATTTAAATCACATAAGGTGCACAGTGTGCACCCTACGTTTACGACGATTTGTGGGTCGTGTCCACCTACATTTAGGTTGTAATATTGAGGCAAATCTCTGTGCGGTAAATTTTTAGGCGATCGAGATTTCTGGCGACAAATAAACGTCTTGGATGGCGTGGAACAATTTTACGCCTTCTTCAAAAGGACGCTGAAAAGTTTTGCGGCCGGAAATTAAGCCGCAGCCGCCAGCGCGCTTGTTGATTACCGCCGTGCGAATTGCTTCTGCAAAATCGCTTTTCCCGGAAGCACCGCCCGAGTTAATTAAACCCATCCTTCCCGCATAACAGTTGAGCACTTGATAGCGAGTTAGATCGATCGGGTGATCCGTTGTCAAATCCGAATAAACCCGCTTGTCGGTTTTGCCGTAACTGTGGTCGCTAGCTTTAGCAACTGCTCCATAGCCGTTGTTGCATTCGGGCAATTTCTGCTTGATAATGTCAGCTTGAATTGTTACTCCCAAGTGATTTGCTTGCCCGGTTAAATCGGCTGCAACGTGATAATCTTTGTCTTGTTTAAAGATATCGTTGCGGAGATAGCACCACAGAATAGTCGCCATTCCGTATTCGTGAGCGTGAGCAAAAGCCTGACTGACTTCTTGGATTTGTCGCGTCGATTCCGGCGAACCAAAATAAATTGTTGCTCCCACTGCAACCGCTCCCAAATTCCAAGCTTGCTCGACGGTCGCAAACATTATTTGGTCGAATTGATTGGGATAAGTTAGCAACTCGTTGTGATTGAGCTTGACAATAAAAGGGATTTTATGCGCGTATTTGCGAGATACGCTTCCCAAAACTCCCAGCGTTGTCGCGACAGCATTGCAGCCAGCAGAGATTGCTAGTTTGATGATGTTTTCGCTGTCAAAATAGATGGGATTCGGTGCAAAAGAAGCGGCCGCCGAGTGTTCGATTCCTTGGTCTACCGGCAGGATGGATAAATAGCCGGTATTTGCCAAGCGTCCGCTAGAATAAAGTTGCTGAAGCGATCGCAAAACTTGGGGAGATCGATCGGTTTGAGCAAAAATGCGATCGACCCAATCCGGCCCCGGCAGGTGCAACAAATCTTTAGAAACTTTCGCTTGATGGGTGAGCAAGTCTTCGGCTTCGTCGCCAAGCCAAGATTCGATCGAACTGGGAACTGATAGTGTAGCTGTCATACAGATTTCCCTCTCAATTTCAATTGCAGGCTGATGATTACAGACATTAGCCTTGCTGATATTGTAGCGAAAAAATCATATTTTCCCTTCAGTCAACGATCGACCCAGTTTTTAACCAGATTAGGGACAACAGCAAGTAGGACGCGCTACTCTATAATAAGCTGGCACTTCAGGCGGATCTGCGCTGCCAGCGATCGCCGATCGACTCACAACTTTGCCACCACAATGTCACACACTTACTTTGATTCTGAAAACGGTCACAAATCCTTCGAGATGCCCGGTGCTCGGCCGCATTACAATCCCGATCGCCCCGGTCAAGTAGAGCATATTTTCCTCGACTTAGTGCTGAATATTCCCAAACAAAGCTTTCGCGGCACTTGCAGTATCCGCCTCAATCCAGTCCGCAGCGGTATTGACAAATTAACCTTAGATGCGGTCAACCTGAATATTAAATCAGTAAAAGTGGGCGAAATTGAGCAAAATTTCGACAGCGATGGCGAAGTGCTGCAAATTCAACTGCACGAACCCACCGAAGTTTACCAACCAATTACAATTGCGATCGAATACTCGGTCGAAAAACCCCAGCGCGGCCTCTATTTCGTCGGCCCGGACAAACACTATCCAGACAAACCAACACAAGTTTGGACTCAAGGCGAAGACGAAGATTCCCGCTTCTGGTTTCCGTGTTTCGACTATCCTGGACAACTCGCTACTTCAGAAATTCGAGTCCAAGTTCCCAGACAACTATTTGCTATTTCCAACGGGGAATTAATTAGTACAAAAAACGAAGGCGACGATAAAATTTATCACTGGTTTCAAAGCCAGGTACATCCGACGTATTTAATGACCTTAGCAGTCGGTGATTTTGCCGAAATTAAAGACGAATGGAACGGCAAACCAGTTAATTATTACGTGGAAAGAAGCCGCGAAGCAGACGCTAAGCGCAGCATGGGCAAAACGCCTCAAATGATTGAATTCTTCTCTGAAGCATTTGGCTATCCTTACCCTTTTCCCAAATACGCTCAAGTCTGCGTCGATGATTTCATCTTCGGCGGTATGGAAAATACTTCGACAACTTTGCTAACAGATAGGTGCTTGTTAGACGAACGTGCCACCCTCGACAATCGAGGTACTGAAAGCTTAGTCGCCCACGAATTGGCTCACCAGTGGTTCGGTGATTTAGTAGTAATTAAACATTGGTCTCATGCTTGGATAAAAGAAGGCATGGCTTCTTATTCCGAGGTGCTGTGGACTGACAAAGAATACGGCAAAGAAGACGCGGCTTACTATATGTTAAATGAAGCCCGCAATTATTTAGCTGAAGACAGTTCCCGCTACCGCCGCCCGATCGTTACTCACGTTTACCGCGAAGCAATTGAATTGTACGATCGCCATTTGTACGAAAAAGGCGCTTGCGTCTATCACATGATTCGCGCCGAGTTGGGCGACGAATTATTTTACAAAGCAATTCACACTTTTGTGCGGGATAACGCTCACAAAACTGTAGAAACCATCGATTTGCTCAGGGCGATAGAAAAGGCTACTGGTCGCAATCTCATGTTTTTGTTTGACCAGTACGTTTATCGCGGCGGTCATCCAGATTATAAAGTTGCTTATTCCTGGGATGGCGACAGCAAATTAGCAAAAGTTACTGTCACCCAAACTCAGGTAAAAGATAGCAAAAATGGCAACGGCAACAGCAAAGAGGTCTTTGACCTAAAAATTCCCATAGGCTTCGGTTACAAGCCGGAAAAAGATGCAGAAGATAACAGTTATGCCCGTTCTACTGCTAATCTAAAAACTTTCACCGTCAGAATATACGAACGCGAGCAAAGCTTCTATTTCCCCCTAGAAGAGAAGCCGGCGTTTATCAGTTTCGATGTGGGCAATAGTTACTTAAAAACAGTCGTTTTAGAGTATGGAGTTGCCGAACTCAAAGCTCAGTTGCAATTCGATCCAGACCCAGTTTCCCGGATTTACGCTGCCCACGCTTTGGCGAAAAAGGGAGGGCTGGAAGCGGTGAAAACGCTGTCCGAAGTTCTCAAGAAAGAGCCGTTTTGGGCAGTACGGGCCGAAGTTGCCGGTCAGTTAGCTGAAATTAAACTAGACCAAGTTTTTGAAGGTTTAGTAAGTGGTTTAAAAGATAAAGATGCTCGTGTTCGTCGGGCTGTGGTGAATGCGCTGGGTAAAATCCAAACTCACGAAACTTATAAAGCGCTGAGGTCGATCGTGGAAAAAGGCGACGACAGCTATTACGTAGAAGCAGCAGCAGCGAGTGCTATGGGCTCCATTGCAGGGGCTAACCCCGACGAAAAACCGACCGACGAACAGGTACTGAAAGAGTTAAAATTGGTGCTGAAAGAGCGTCAGGGCTGGAATGAGGTAGTGCGATCGGGTGCGATCGCAGGTTTGGCGCAGATGAAAACTTCTGAAGATGCGCTGAATCTAATTTTGAAATACACCGCCGCCGGTACTCCGCAAGCTTTGCGCTTGGCTGCAATTCGATCTTTGGGCACAATTTCGGCTGGTCAAACCAAGGTCAATTTAGAACGGATTTTGCAGCGATTGGCAGAATTATCTAAAGAGACGTTTTTCTTGACTCAAGTCTCTGTAGTAGCGGGATTAGGACAAATGCAAACTCGCAAAGCAATTCGCATTTTGCGTTCTTTAGCTGACCAAACCCCCGATGGCCGCGTCCGCCGCATGGCTGATGAAGCTGTGCAAAGAGTGCAGAACAATGCTGGTTCTGATGCAGCCGTAAAGCAGTTGCGGGAGGAATTAGACCAGGTGAAAAAGGAGAATCAAGATTTGAGGAGTCGGATGGAAAATTTGGAGGCTAAGGCGAAGAAAGATTAGGTGTAAAACCCCATACCGGCGCAGATAAAGGCAGATATTGGCGATCGGCTTTTATCTGCTTGTCGGTAGAGGATTGCGCCAGGTTATTATAATAATATTGTTCAGCGGGAGTGCATGGGAATTTCCTATTTTCGACAGACAGGAAAAACCAAATATGTTTATTTTCCACTTTATTGCTGTCTCAACTTGGGAAGTGTCGAGAATCAGGATGCTGTTTTTATTTTTTAGTTGTCAACCGTTCATGAGGTTACAGCAGCTTTTGTAGCCACAAATATTGCAGAAATCATGAGTATAAAAATCGCTTTACTGGTTGAGCAATCGGGGGTAATTCCCTATCGCATTCAAGACGGACAAATTGAAGTAATGCTGATTACTTCTTCGGCTAGCAAGCGCTGGGTGATTCCCAAAGGATTAATTGAACCTGACATGACTCCCCAAGATTCCGCCGCCAAGGAAGCTTGGGAAGAAGCAGGTTTGTTGGGGAAAGTGTTCCCGGATTTGCTGGGAACTTACGAGTATCAAAAGTCGGGGTATACTTGTCAGGTAGAAGTATTTTTAATGCAAGTGCAAGCAGTTCTAGAAATTTGGCCGGAAGCTAGCAAGAGAAAGCGGCAGTGGGTAAGTATTCCTAAAGCAATTAAGCGGGTTAATGAACCGGAACTCAAACTCATTTTGGGGGAGTTGCCGAATCGGTTCTGGTGAAGAGTCATCGGTAAGGGCGGGTTTACCAATAGTTTGGTTTTCAACCATAAATTCGGGTGAACTCGCTAAAAGAACAACATGACTGAAGACTATATGCTGTAAGATTCTGGAGATGCGATCGCCCGGAGCCATCTCCTCAGATGACCAACCTTAACCCGATTAAAATTCTCTTCCTGAATGACCTGCGCGAGAACAAGCCCGAACGTCCAGGCTGGTCACTCACCTTCGGAGCCATCTGTGCAGATGCAGCCGCCGTTTGCCTCGACGATGGAGGACACTCTATCCCTGTGACGCTGACAATCGAGGGGATTCAACCCTGTGAAATCCAAATTCAATGGGATGCGATCGATGATACTATCCGTCGGTTCAACGCCGATCGGGAAGTTGCCACTGAATATGGAGCCTACGGTATCGCGGCGCTCATCATGCCTCACCTCACTGGACTCACCATCATCGAACGCTCAGTCAAAGGTAAAGGCTTAGGTTTTGACTTTTGGCTTGGTTCGCTCGAAGATCCAGGCACGCTATTTCAGCGCAAAGCCCGCTTAGAAGTCTCCGGGATTCGTAAAGGTTCTGACAGCATTATTCAAGCCAGAGTTAACATCAAATTAGAACAAATCCGCCCTTCAGATGACGTAGCTCCTGGCTATGTATCTGTAATTGAGTTCGGTACTCCCAAAGCACGGATCGTCAAAAAATGCAGACCGTAGAAGCCCTTCACCACGAAGCAATGGAACTGGTCGATCGAGCCGTTCTCGCCCGTCAGTGCGGTGATATCGACCAAGTGACTGCACTCACCAGAGCCGCCTTTGCGAAAGAACGGGCGGCAGCGGATTTAGTAGCAAACGAATGGGATTTTGAGCCTACTCGTTCTATACTGCATCGGAGCGCCGCCGTACTTGCGATTGAGTGTGCCCAACTCCGGGAAGCAGAACGGCTGATTGGACGCGCCCTCGCAGGCAACCCTCCCACGGACATTGCTGATGAACTGCGTGACCTGCTTATAGAAGAAATTTACTCGCAGCGCCAAGCGATTGGAGCTTAATTTATTTAGGCGTTAGCGGAGAGGAAAGGAATGCTTTCGGCTAAGTTATCCTTAACTTCAATTCCCTGTTTTATCGCCCAAAACTGGCTCAAAAAGTGAATTTGCCGCAAGCCGACAACTAAATTTAAACCGGGTACAAAAATCCACCAAACGGTTAGCGGTTCTTTGATTCCTTCTTGGCGGTACAATTCGTTAACTGTCTTGTAAAGTTTGAACTGCACGATGTAAATCCAAGCAATACCCAGCAAGGAAAACCAACCAAACCATCCGGGAACGTCAGGGTCGAATATCCGCAAAGCTTGAGGGACGGCTACTCCTAAAACAAAGGGAAGCAAGCAAAGAGTTCCCGACCAACCGCTGCCGTTATAGCGACGCAATTCTTCTTGAATAATCCATTTGTACCATCCGTAATATAGCAGCAAGCTGACTCCAGACAGCAAAATTACTCGCCACAAAGAGCGGGGTTTACCTAAAGGTTTGTCGGACATATTTAGATGTAAGATATGAATGGCTATCTTGATTGTATTAACATTTGTTAATTATTGCAAAATCATTTCTCGAATCGATCGCGCTGTTGCAGGGGCCAGCAGAACACCGTTGCGATAGTGGCCACTGGCGATGAAAACGCGATCGTTACTGGAAAGCGTCTCGATAATTGGGGCCGGCCGCCCTTCCGGCCGCGGGCGCAATCCTGACCATTGCTTGATAATTGCAGCTTCAGCTAAAGCCGGACAAAGCAAACTCGCCCTCGCCATCACTTGCGCCAACATATCAGCATTCGCCTGAATTTCCCCGCCATTTTCGGAAAACTCCACTGTCGCCCCCACCCAATATTCCTGATTTCCCAAAGGCACAATGTGAACGTCATCGCACGTAATTACCGGCCTAAAATCTGCGTTTCCTAAAGGATTGGCCGATCGCAAATGCAGCGCTTGTCCCAACACCGGGCGAATGTCAACCAACTGATTTAACGATGCAGTCACAGCAGCAGAACCCAAACCAGCCGCCACAATTAGTCGATCGAACTTTAAACTAGCAGCAATCTCCGCTGCTTCAACGGGCACCCCAAACTCAAAAATCACCCCATTTCGTTCAGCAGCATCAATCAAAGCCAAAGTTAGGGCCGTCGGATCGACTTGCCGGTCTTGAGGCGAATAAATCGCAGCAATAATGCGATCGTTTAAAGAGAGATGAGGGCAGCGAACTCGCACTCGTTCCACATCCCAAAGTTCCAATTGCCAACCTTGAGAACGGCGAGTTGCTATCAATTTTTCCCACTTAATTAAATCCTCTCCCTCCGAACAAAGCATTAAAATTCCTTGTTTGTTAAAAGGAATTTTTCGCCCCGTAAATGCTTCCAATTCTGGAATCAAAGTTTCGTAGCGCTGAAGGCTGGTTTCCCTCAACTGCCAATTTCTACCCTTAGTTTTGTGGCTGATAACTCCCATCAAAACACCGAGTGCCGCGCCAGTAGAACCTTGGGCCGGCGGCTGTTTGTCGAACACAGTAACTTTCAGTTCGGGAAATTGACTTAGTTCAAAGGCGATCGAAGCCCCAATAATACCGCAACCAATAATTGCAACGCGAATCATTCAATTTTAGATTTTAGATTTTAGATTTTAGATTTTAGATTTTAGATTTTATAGAAGTTTTTCGTATGGTTCTGAGCGCAAAGCGTGTCAAATTAACAGTAAAATCCTCTGTTTTTATCGTTTGTCTCGAAGTCTCGCTCCCCCTAAATCCCCCTTAATAAGGGGGACTTTGAATGCTCTGCCCCCCTTTTTAAGGTGGAGTTTGAATACTCTTGTCCCCCCCTTACTAAGGGGGGTTAGGGGGGATCTAGACTCGACTACAAGCGATATTTATTATGGGTTTCAGTCTTAATTTGATACCCATCAACTGCCAAGCCTACAAACCCCTAAAGCTATTAAGCTTTAGGAATTAGCTGCAAGAAGGTATCGAAATCATTGACAGCTTTTTGATAGCTGGCCGTGACTTTTGCATAGTCAAGCTCTTTAGCAGCAAGATCGATGTTAACCAACTCGGTAAACAAACTCTTAGTTAAATCAACAGCTTGTTGTTGAGAACTAGGCAACAAACTCGCAGAGACGGTTTTCATGGTGTTCCGCAAGTCGCCTAGAGGCCCGTGAATGTAAGTTCTGGTATCAACCCAATTTTGTTTTTGAATTAAGGTTCCCAGTTTATCCATGCGCGATCGGAACTCTGTCAGGGTAGGAACATAGCGCTGAATTTGCTGGGTCTGGGCTGCTGTGTAAGTCGTTGGAACTTTTGCTTCGACACTGCTGCAACTAACCAGAAATGCCATCAAAAACGCCATCATCAAGGCAAAAATTGAACGGGGACGAGTCATATCGATTTTAGATTTTAGATTTTAGATTTCTCGTTCTCTGGCTCTGCCTGGGAATGCAGCTCGGCGAGGAGCTGGTTCACTGACCTAGCACCGAGAGTTATGTACAAAATATTATTTTACCTCCTGGCGGCGCAGAAAAGTGATCACAGAATTGCCAACTTTTTCTGACCAATGTTCTTGAGGATAATGCCCCGCTTGTTCCAGTGTGACTAACTCTGCATTTTGCAGGGAACCGACTAGGTTTTGAACTGGTTCAACACTCAGCCAAGGATCTGTCAAACCCCAGACAAATAAAGTTGGTCGAGTCCATCCTTTCAAGCCGGATTCAATTTCGGCCATTGACTGCGGCAACTGAATATTGCGGACAGTATTCATCAGCGATCGACCTGCATCCGAACTCTTCAAAAAGGGGCCGCGGTAAACATCTAAATCCTTGTCTGATATTGTCTGGCGGCTGCCGCCTTCGAGAGTTCTGTCAACCAAAAGCGGGTCTTGCGTCATCATGTCGCCAATAAAAGGCAGCCCCAACTGCTGCATTTTCCAAGGCAATTTGATATCAGGTGACACTGGTGTATTTATGATGGCTAGACGCTCAATTTTATCGGGATTGCGTAAAGCGTATTGAATGCCGGCTGAAGCTAAAAATCCTTGGACAACGAGGGAAAAGCGGTCTAATTCTATAGCTTGAATAAAGGCAGCGAGGGCGTCAACAAAAGCATCGGGAGTGTAGGCAAAGTCGCGTTTGTCTGGTTTTGTCGATCGCCCGTAGCCCACCCAATCAGGGGCGATCGATCTAAATCCCTGTGCAGCCAAATCCGGCATGATTACAGTCCAGGTAAAACTCTGGGACGGCAAACCGTGCAGCAGCAGTACGGGCGGTTTAGCAGTTTCGTTAACCGGATTTGTTTCCCGATAAAACCATTTCAGCGGGCCTACTTCAACTATCTTCTCATCAATTAACATTATTTTACTGGTTATTTATCAAAGAATAAGGCGGGGAATACCCGCCCTACTTACCTAATAGTTGGGTGTGCACAGAACGCCTTACCCAACTAATTACAGCCGCACTTAGAAATTCATTTCAGCAGCTTGAACTTTTTCGACCTGTTTCTTCTTGAGAACCAGCATAATTTGAGCCAGCATGGTCAAAGCCACGAAAGCCATCAATCCTTTAACTCGATCGGCACTTTGCAGCACGATCTCCACGTCTTTTTGACCGAAGCCGCCCACATTAGGATTGTTGGTCAAAAGTTCGCCTGCTGCAACTGTTTGTCCTTCGGAAACAATCAGTTCTGGGCCGGCAGGAATCGTATCAACAACGGCTGCACCTTCGGCAGGTTGAATTGTCACTTGATAACCGCCATCTTCAGGTTGAGCAATCTTAGAAATGCTGCCAGCTACCGAAGCATTGTAAACAGTATTATTGCTCTTTTCGCCAGTAGGATAAACCTGACCGCGACCGCGGTTGCCACCAACATAAATTTGGTATTTGCCGTAGTGAACGGACTTGTCAGTTTCCGGATTCGGCGACAAAACAGGGAATACCAATTCTTTGTACTGTTCTCCCGGTACTGGGCCCACTAAAACAATATTTTCTTGGGTTTCGCTGTAAGGTTGGAAGTAAAGATCGCCGACTTTTTCCTTCATTTCTTCGGGAATTCTGTCAGCGGGAGCAATTTTGAAACCCTCGGGCAACATCACAACTGCGCCAACATTCAAGCCGCTTTTGCTGCCGTCGCCGCCAACTTGCTGCACGCTAGTATCGTAGGGAATCTTGACAATAGCTTCAAACACCGTATCTGGCAAAACAGATTGCGGTACTTCAACTTGAGTCGGTTTTGCACCGAGGTGACAGTTAGCGCAAACAATGCGGCCTGTTGCTTCGCGGGGAGTAGCGGGTGCTGTTTGCTGAGCCCAGAAAGGGTAAGCAAATGCTGCTTGGGGAAGTGCGATGTCGCTGGTGAGGAAAAATGCTGCGGCTGCGATCGCAATTAAGGCTGTTTTCGCGATCGTCCTGGCACTGCGGCGAAATATCGCAGATAAATTAGTTTGTGGCATTAGAGTATTCAATCTCAAAGGTCAGACAATTTTGGATTTTGGATTTTGGATTTTGGATTTTGGATTTTGGATTTTGGATTTTGGATTATTAGACTGCTTTAGGGATGCAATTATCTGTGGTTTTCACCATTCACCCCCTATCTAAAATCTCAAATCTAAAATCCAAAATAGTTTAAGACCACCAAGGTGCTTCGCCGGTGCGGAAATCTGTTTCTGTCCAAGTTGTAAAAGCGATCTTGTCATCTGCGACAGTGGCGTGGGCCAGGGCCAGAGACAAAGGCGCGGGGCCGCGCACCACTTTGCCCTCATTGTTGTATTGAGAACCGTGGCAAGGACAGATAAACTTGTTTTCGCTAACATTCCAAGGCACGACGCAACCCAAGTGAGTGCAGACTGCATTGATGCCGTAGTCGGCGATAGATTGGTCTTCTTTCACCACAACATAGGTGGGGTCGCCTTTGAGACCTTGGGCTAAGCTGCGATCGCCCGCAGGGTGCGAAGCCAAATATTCGCTAACGATGATGTCGTTACCCAAAGCATCTTTAGCTGTCACTCCGCCGCCAACTGCCCCACTCGCCGGAGGAACAAAATATTGGACAACGGGATAGAGTGCGCCCAGTGCCACACCTGTGACTGTACCGAACGTCAGCAAATTCATAAATTGGCGACGCCCCATATCGGGAACATCGGGATTTCCAGCAGAAGATTGAGCCATGACCTGCCTTTACGGTTTTAAGTTACGTTTGTTTGTTTGTTAGCTGTTAGCGAACCTGTACGTGCAGAGGAAGGAGGATAATTGCCGTTAATCTGCTCGCACAAATTTTAGGCCGCGAAAATTCCTTTTAAGAATGCGCCTTCCAGCCTTTATTAGAGTATTATTACATTTTTTGAACTTTGTCTTTTATTGTTTAATGGATTAACTCAGGAGCAACCATGACGGGCAAGGATTTACACCAGCTACTGCTAGAAAAATGGGGAAAGTCTTACGATATCAGATTGCGGCGAACACGGGGCAAGATTTTTGTGCAAGTTATGTGGAAATATTTAGAACAGGCTTCTTTTCCGATGACGGAGGCTGATTATTTCGAGCATTTGGATGCGGTGGCCAATTACCTCAACGGCTGGGGGAGCACAGAACAGGTGAGAGAATATATCGTAACTACTCGCGATCGCCCCCGCTTGGGTAAAGCTGTCAGCGTTCCTCTAGATTTGGGTGAAAGAGCCTCGGAGTGGTTGCTAGACGAGTTTTGAATCACTCATCAGTCCTCTGTTATTAGTCCTGAGTCATATCAAATCCTGTTACATCCGAATGATACCGGAGTGCGAGTGTCCCGCTTGGCTCCGCTGTGCTAAACCAGATCGCTACATCCGAAGGATTCCGGAGTGCGAGGGTTCCGCTGGACTCCGCTGTGCGAAGCCAGACTGTGTGGCGGGCTTTGCGGCGCGCTTCCTGCTGTGTGATGTAAATGCCGCAACAGTTTCTGGGGCTTTTTAGGGGCTTTTTTAATTTTGGGCGATCGGACTTCTAGCTTACCAAAATCATCCGAAGCAATTTCTGTCAACAATTTCACATACAATGAGTGTCAGATATCTTGTGAAATTTAGGAGAATGTTGTAATGGGTGTTGCACTGGGAATGGTTGAAGTCTTAGGATTTCCCGCTGCAGTAGAAGTTGCGGACTCAATGGTGAAAGCAGCCCGTGTTACTTTAGTTCGCTATGAGAAAATAACCCGCGCCTACTGGACAATTATAGTGCGAGGAGATGTTTCTGAAGTGCAAGCAGCCGTTGCTGCTGGAATTGAATCAGTTAAAAAGGTCGATGGCGGAAAGTTGCTATCGTATCACATAATTGCTCGTCCTCACGAGAATCTGGATTACGTTTTGCCGATCGGCTACACTCCCGAAGTAGAACAGTTCCGAATGTAGTCAAAGTTTTGACAAAACTTTGGTGTGGAATTTTAACTTTTAGTAATTATAGAGGCGCGGGCGATCGCGTCTCTATATTTTTTTGTGGCGAGTCGATCGATCTTTCTGTGGAGTTTTTAGCGCCCTAAAAGCTTTACCAAACCAACCCCGCCAAAATACAAGCTCAGCACCGCACCTCCTAAAAGACTTTGCGTTAAAGGATCAGTAGAAGGCGTTAACACCGCTCCCAAAACTGCCGCTCCCAAGACTACATACCGCCAGCCGGATAGCATTTGGTTGGAAGAAACTATGCCCAAAACACCGAGCAATACTTGGACAATCGGGATTTGAAAAGCTAAGCCGGTGCTGAACATTAACAGCAGCACAAATTTAAAGTATTTGTCGATCGACCACAACTGCTCTACAACATCCGCTCCATAGGTAACAAAGAAGTTGAGCGCCGCCGGAATCAGAGCGATGTAAGCAAAGACTAACCCGCCCAAAAATAGGAAACTCGAACCGAAAAACACCGGCCCCAGCAACCTGCGTTCTTTCCGAGTCAAACCGGGGAGAACAAACAGCGCTATCTGGTAAAAAATAAACGGAGTGGCGATCAGCAAACCGCTGTATCCGGCTACTTCGATAGAAACAAAGAAATACTCGCCGGGAGCTAGTTGCAGAAACTTGACGGGCCCGGCGGGTACTTCTAGCAGTTGCACGATGGGTTTAACTGTGAAAAAACAACCGATTACAGCGATTACTACTGCAATTAGCGAGTAGAAAAGTCGCATACGCAATTCTTCTAAATGCTCGAACAAAGACATCTCAACTTCGTCGGGAAGTTCGTCGAGAAATTCGTTTTCTAAGTTGCGGGCACCCATCGCACCGCCTGCGATTGGTGCAATGCTGTTTTCGGAGCTAATTGCTTCGAGATTGTTGTCGGAACCTTGTTCGGATGTCTCCAAGTTTGAGGGCGCAGTCATAGGGAATGGGTAATTGGTAATGGGTAATTGGAAATTGGTAATTAATGGAAAATTGGAAATTGAGAATAGTTATTTCATAATTGCTCCGACTTCCTTCTTCATTCTTTATTCTGACTTCAGCAGCAGAAGGAACGATCGATAATTAATCCGTGTAGCGGTGTCAAAACCCGTGTCGTGCCTTCATTATTCAATCACGATCGCAATTTTGCCGATCGCGCGACCGGTTTCGCTGTAAGCGTGGGCTGCTGCTACTTCTGCTAAGCTGTAAGTGCGATCGACAATCGGCTCAACTTTATCGGATTCTATTAACTCCCGCAAAGCCCCTAAATCGCTGGGATTGGCATTGGCTAGAATGAATTTAGCTTTTTTACCCGATAAAAACCAGCTCGTTAACATCGGTGCGAGGTTCTCGAAACTTGGCAAAGTCGATATATAAACTCCCTCTGGTTGCAGCACTTTTTCGCATTCAGCAAATGTTCTTGTCCCCACAGCATCTAAAATTATATCATATTTATCGGTTTGTTGAGTAAAGTCAATTTCTTCGTAATCAAGGACAAAATCGGCTCCCAAACTATTGACAAATTCTCTATTTTTAGCACTGCAAACTCCCGTTACTTCCGCATTCATTGCTTTCGCAAATTGCACGGAAAAAGTGCCGACTCCGCCGGAAGCGCCGTTAATCAATACTTTATTTCCTGCTTGAATTTGACCCAAGTCCCTGAGCGATTGCAAAGCAGTTAAACCTGCGATAGGTACTGCTGCTGCTTCTGCATGAGTGATGTTTTTCGGTTTAATTGCCGCATCCGATTCTGCCACGACTGCATATTCGGCGCAAGCACCCCCACTGATGGGATTTAAGAAAGTATAAACTTCATCTCCGGGTTGAAATTTAGTGACTTCCCGGCCGACTTCCACGACAACTCCCGATATGTCAGAACCGACTATTCGAGGAAAGTTAAATCCGGTTAATAGTTGCAGGTGTCCTTGCCGGATTTTCCAGTCTACGGGATTGACGCTGCTAGCGCGAACTCGCACTAACAATTCGTTGGATTTGGCGATAGGCTTTTCCAACTCTCGGTATTGCAATTCCTCGGCTGAACCGTAGCGATCGAACGCAACTGCTTTCATGGCCAATTTTCCGGTTTATTTCCAATACAACACTCAATCCTTTACAATTACAGCACATTCGATCTAAATGTGACACAGTAAATTGAGCTAGCCTTGTAGCAGCGGGCGATCGACTCTTGGAGGCCTCCAGACAATGGGCAGGCGTGAGGCAATGGGTTCGCTGGCCCAGTGCGATGGCTAGCGATTAAAATTAATAGGGACGGGGCGGGCGATCCCATAACCCTGAGCATAATCTACTCCAATCTCCCGCAATTTTTCTAAGATAGTCTCGTCTTCGACAAACTCAGCTATAGTTTCAAGATTCATCGCATGGGCAATACGATTAAAACCTTCAACCAGGGCTTGAGAAATCAAATTATGATTAATATTCTTGACAAAAGCACCATCAATTTTTAAATAATCAACTGGTAAATTGAGCAGATAAGCAAAGGAACTCAACCCACTGCCAAAATCATCTAAAGCAAAGCGACAGCCAATTTTTTTGAGTTCGCTTATGAAATATCTAGCTTGCTCAAAGTTTGCGATCGCTGCGGTTTCTGTGATTTCAAAACCAATGGCTTGTGGGGGGACTTGGTAGCGAGAAAATTGTTCGATTAAAAGCCTGAGAAACTGATTGTTACTAATGCTAGCCCCAGAAAGATTGATCGTATACAAGCCTTGACTAAGAACATTTTTTTCAGGCAATTTGTAATAATTAGAGAAAAAAGTTTCTATTACCCAACAATCGATCTCAGTTATCAAGCCGTAACGCTCTGCCGCGGGAATAAACTCATTTGGAGATACTATTTTTCCATCTTCGTCCAGCATTCTGAGCAAAATCTCATAATGCTCTACTAATGGTTTAGAGGTAATAGAGACAATCTTTTGGTAATAGAGACAAAAACTATTGGTTTCCAGCGCTCGAGTTATTTTGGAAACCAACTGCCTCTCACCACGTTGTTTAATTAGTTCGCCATCATCTAGACGATAAATATGAACACAGTTTCGCCCTCTGGCTTTGGCGGCATAACAAGCTGCATCAGCCGCTCCCAGAAGCTCCATCAAATTTTGGGTGGTGTGGTCAATGGCCACAACTCCAATGCTGACTCCGATGATAAAGGTGTTGCCATTCCAAATAAACCGAAATTGATGCACTAGGTCTTTGAGGTTTTCCGCAATCTGAGTTGCTTGAGATAGTGGACATTGAGTGAGCAAAAGACCAAATTCATCACCTCCCAAGCGAGCCAGTGTGTCATTACCGGGGAGTCCCTTTTGTAAAAGTGTAGTGATTTGTCGCAGTAGCTCATCCCCAGCAATATGACCTGCGGTATCGTTAATGACTTTGAACTGATCTAAATCTAAATAACAGAGAGCGTGCTGCTGATTGCTATCTTCAACAGAAGCGATCGCATCAACTAAATGTTGCTCAAATCTTCGACGGTTGATTAACCCCGTCAGGGCATCGTGACTGGCTTCCCAAGAGAGTTGACGGCTGAGATAGCGCGATTCAGTAACGTCATGAAAGACCATAACTGCCCCGATAATTTGACCTTTACGGTCTCGAATCGGTGCTGCCGAGTCAGCAATGGGATACTCGGTTCCATCATGGGCAATCAGAATAGTATTGTGAGGTAAGCTCACAATTCGCTGCTCTAATAGAGCCTTGTTTATAGGATTCTCTACTGGCTCTCCCGTTACGGAATCAACAATTAGGAAGACTGTAGACAAGGTAACTCCTTGAACCTCATGAGCCTTCCAGCCTGTCAGTCGCTCAGCTAT
This sequence comes from Microcoleus sp. MON1_C5, assembly GCF_036701875.1. Taxonomy (NCBI): domain Bacteria; kingdom Bacillati; phylum Cyanobacteriota; class Cyanophyceae; order Oscillatoriales; family Microcoleaceae; genus Microcoleus; species Microcoleus sp. MON1_C5. The sequence continues at coordinate 69,928 of NZ_JAUBRN010000016.1, forward strand.
AGGATTGAAATATCTCACATTACCTTCGGCATCAGTAGTAATGACCGCATCGCCAATTGATTCCAGTGTCACTTGAGCCAATTCCTTTTCGGCAAAGAGAGACTCTTCGAGACGTTGCCGTTCTTCAATTTCTCTCAAGAGACGTAAATTCTGCTTTTGGAGTTTTTGTTGCAACCTTCCGATAGTTAGGTGGGTTTCGACACGCGCTAATACTTCTTCGACTTGAAATGGCTTAGCAATATAATCTACCCCTCCAGCAGCCAGCCCTTGCACCTTATTGAAAGTTTCATTTAGCGCACTTAAAAAAATTATTGGAATGTCTGCAGTGCGCTCATCAGATTTTAATTGTCTGCAAACTTCATAACCATCCATATCAGGCAATTTAATGTCGAGTAAAATTAACTCCGTCGATGGCGATTGGGCGGCTCTGAGCGCCAGTGTCCCTGTTATTGCACTGCGAACTTTATAACCCTCTGCCCTCAAAGTATCCCTGAGAAGACGCAGGTTATCAGGCAAATCGTCAACAATTAAAATGTTGCCTCGGTAGTTTGTAGTTTCATCGCTACTTCTATCGCTAGTTCTATCGAGAATCATCATAATTATGGGTTTGAAACCCCGTCTTTTAGGACGGCTTTACAATTCCCTTGCGGGGTTGGGGAGGTATGGTTGCCTCCCGGCCGGGATATGGTTGTCCCGTTCTCCTTGCGGAGTAAAGTTAGCTTCGCCAATGTTTAGTGAGCTTGCGCCGGCTAGCAGCACTACTTCAGTGACCTTAAAGTTGTTTAACTACTAGCGACAGAGCGGAAAACTATCTTCGTATTCTCCGGTGTCGTGACTCAAAAAACGTAGTCAATTAAGACTTAAGCTGGTCAGAATGGCTTGTTAGATTTCTCCTTCAAGCCTCATGCCCTTAGGCTGAGGTTCCTGACATTAATTTCCCTAGTTTCCAGCTATAGGACTAAAAGCGTATGCACAAATAGTATAGTTTAATTATGAGGTTATAAAGGTCACTTTACGCATAAAGAAGTCCTGCGCTCCCGGAGATATGGGGCTGGCAATGGGGCGCAGCCGTACAAAGTCTGCATTGTTCGGGTAGGAGCCGTCCCCCCGTGGTTGCCCTTCTTCGCTTCGCCTAACATGAGAAGAACATTGTTTCAACCGAAGCAGCCAATTTATGAACAAGCGCATTTCTCAAATGGCAAGTCTACTCGTCATTGCGATCGGATGTCTCGTGCTGCTGGGTTGGCAATTTGACATCTCCCTACTCAAAAGTGGTTTTCCCGGTATGACTTCGACCATGAAAGCAAACACGGCAATTTGCTTTTTGCTGGCTGGAGTGTCTTTGAAATTGTTGCAGTACCAAAGAACCCGACTGCACAATCGCATTGCTCAAGGGATGGCAGGATTCATAATCATCATCGGTTTGCTGACGCTGAGCCAGTATATTTTTGGTTGGAAGCTGGGTATTGATGAGTGGCTTTTCCGAGATTTCGTGTCTTCAGCGACTCCTTATCCGGGAAGAATGGGAGTAAATACCGCCCTAAATTTTGTGCTGATGGGACTAGCACTCTTATTGTTAGGGCAAAATTTCCAACGGGACACTTGGTTGGCTCAGATTTTTAGTAGTGTTGCAGCTTTAATTTCTCTACTAGCTTTATTTGGATACCTATTCAATGTCGATATTCTTGAACGTTTGGTCACAATTACGACGGCTCAACCTGTAAACACGATCGCCACCTTTTTCATCCTCTATGGAGGAATTTTATTGCTCCGCCCCAAGGAAGGATTAATGCAAGTAGTAACCAGTCCCCTAGTTGGCGGAGTAATGGTTCGGTGGTTGCTGCCTTGGGCGATGATCTTTCCGGTGGCAGTGAACTGGTTAACTCTTCAGGGACAAAATTTAGCCTGGTATAACGCTAATTTTGGCTATACATTCCGTTCAGCTATTATGGTTTTGACGTTCTCAATTCTCATCTTGGGGACGGGGCGATCTTTGAACCTGATAGATTACAAGCGCCAACAAGCCGAAAAAGAACTTAAAAAACTTAACGAAACTTTAGAAATTCTTGTGGCTGAACGAACAGATGATTTACAAAAATCGCAGGCTCGTTTTGCGGGAATTCTAGAAATCGCCAATGATGCAATTATTTCCATCGATCGCACTCAACGCATTACCCTGTTTAATCAAGGGGCAGAAAAGATGTTTGGCTATAAAATTGAGGATATTTTAGGGGAGCCACTGAATTTACTGCTGCCAGAACAGTTTAGAGATGCACACCCGCAGCATATCAAACAATTTGCACAGTCTTCTACCAGAGCGCGAAGGATGGGAGAACGAAGCGAGATTTTGGGTCGTCGTCAAGATGGAACGCAGTTTTCGGCTGAAGCCTCTATTTCTAGGCTGGAAATGGGAGACGAAACGGTATTTACTGTTATTATGCGCGATATTAGCGATCGCAAGCAAGTAGAAGCATCACTGGCTCACATGGCAGCGATTGTGGAATACTCTGGTGAGGCAGTTATTAGCAAGTCATTAGACGGCATCATTTTAACCTGGAACAATGCAGCAGAAAAAATCTTTGGCTACAAGGCTGAAGAAATCATAGGACAATCGATCCTCATTCTAATTCCCTCCAATATTACCTACGAAGAACACCAAATCCTAGAAACGATTCGACAAGGGGAAAGGGTTGAAAACTATGAAACCGTCCGTGTCCGAAAAGATGGACAGCTTATCCACATATCTTGTACCATATCACCTCTGAAGGACACAACAGGCAGAATTACTGGGTGTTCTGTAATTAAACGCGACATCACCGAGCGCAAACGAGCTGAAATAAACCGTCAACAAATTGAGATGGCTTTACGAAACAGTGAAGAGCAGTTTCGCCATGCGTTTGAAGATGCCTCTATCGGGATGGCGCTCGTTTCACTTGATGGGCACTGGATTAAAGTCAATCCTGCCTTATGTCAGATTCTTGGCTACTCCTCAGAAGAGTTGTTAGCGTTAACTTTCCAAGACATCAGCCATCCTGACGATTTAGAAGCTGATCTTAGTTATGCCAATCAACTATTAGCAGGAACAATTTCAACTTACCAAATGGAAAAACGGTATTTCCATAAACAAGGACATATTATTTGGATTCTTCTTAATGCATCGCTAGTACAAGATGAACAGGGAAATCCACTGCATTTTATTGCTCAGCTCCAAGAAATTACGGCTCGCAAAGAAGCTCAAAAGGCGCTAGAACTTCACAGCATTATCATGAATAACATGGGAGGAGGAGTGTGTTTAATTAAAGCCTCCGACCTCATAATAGTCTACACCAATCCTACCTTTGACGCTATGTTTGGCTACACAGAGGGCGAACTCGCAGGTCAATCCGTTGGTGTCTTGAATTATGTCGATACAAAGCTTACACCAGATGTAACCGTTCTAGATATCGTCACTCAAATTGAACAGACCGGGGAAGCGAAATATGAAGTCCACAATAGAAAGAAAGATGGAACTCTCTTTTGGTGCAGCGTTCATACATCCATGTTTGAGCATCCTGAATACGGAACTGTATATGTTGCCGTTCAGGAAGACGCAACAGAGCTAAAACTGGCTGAGCAAGCCTTGCAAGCTACCACAAATCGCCTCAACTTTCTTCTAAACTACAGCCCCGTGGTCATTTTTAGCTGTAAACCTGCTGGCGATTATGCAGCAACGTTCATCAGCGAAAATATCAAAGATATATTAGGCTACGAAAGCCGCGAGTTTTTAGAAGATTCTAAATTTTGGGTGAATCACTTACACCCCGATGATGTAGAACCAGTGCTTAATGACTTACCAAATGTATTCGTTAATGATTTTTATTTCCACGAATACCGTCTTCGTCGCTCCGATGGGGTTTATCGCTGGGTGCTGGGTCAGCTTAGGCTAATTCGAGATGGTTCAAGTAAACCAGTAGAAATCTTGGGATATTTAATTGACATTAGCGATCGCAAACAAGCTGAGTTGGAATTTCACCACGCAAATGAAGCAAACCAAGCCAAGACTGTCTTCCTCGCGAACATGAGCCACGAACTCCGCACCCCCCTGAACTCAATTTTGGGATTCACGCAATTGATGAGCTATGAGAGAAATCTGACTCCTTCTCTCCAAGAACGTTTACAAATTGTCAATCGTAGCGGTAGACATTTATTGGACTTGATTAACGATATTTTAGATTTATCCAAAATAGAGAGCGGACGGATGACACTCAATTTTTCTGACTTTGATTTGAGAAATTTGCTGGCTTCTATTGAAGAAATGTTCCAAGTTAAAGTCCAATCTAAAGAATTGCAACTAATTTTTGAGCTAGCTCCCGACATTCCTCAATCTGTGCATAGCGACGATAAAAAACTCTATCAAATCTTGGTCAATCTGCTCGGTAATGCGATTAAGTTTACCAACCAAGGAAGCGTCACCCTACGGGTAACAGCAACAAAAAGAGACAAAACATCCTGTCACCTATCTTTTGAAGTTGAGGATACAGGCGTGGGAATTGCGCCCAGAGAAATGGATAAATTATTTAAGGTATTCGTACAAGCCCAAGCTGGGAATAATTTGAGTCAAGGCAGTGGGCTGGGTTTAGCCATCAGTCAAAAACTCGTCAAACTCATGGGCGGTCAAATTCGCCTTAAAAGCACTTTGCACCGAGGTAGCACTTTTTCCTTTGAGATTCCTGTACAGTTACCTCAAGCAGAATCCTTACCCCCAGAATCAAGTAATCAAAGAGTAATTGGTTTAGCTCCCGGACAACCGACTTACCGCATTCTTATTGTTGAAGATTTAGAAGAAAATCGCCGCTTGTTAGTCGAAATCCTTACCTCGGTTGGTTTTGAGGTGAGAGAAGCAAAACAGGGAGTGGAGGCACTCTCACTGTGGAAGAGTTGGCGGCCGCACCTGATTCTGATGAATTTGCGAATGCCGATCGTGGATGGCTACACAGCTACTAAACATATTAGAGAACGCCCTGAGAGCCAAGAAACTGTCATTATTGCTTTAACTGCCAGTATTTTTGGAGAAGAGCGAGAAAAAGTTATTATGGCTGGCTTTAACGACTTTATAAGCAAGCCATTTCAGCAGAAAGAGATCTTTGACAAACTAGCTAAATATTTAGGAGTAAAATATATCTACGAAGTCGTAGAACAAACCCCACAAAAACAATTAGTTGTAACGGTGTCGGTAGAAGATCTATCCATCATGCCACCTCAGTGGTTAGAACAAATGTATCAAGCCGCTTACTATCTCGATACCGAAGTTATGAATGAATTAATTGGACAAATTCCAGCCTCCAAAGCAAGTTTGTCCCAAGCACTAACCGATTATATCAATAATTTTAATTCCGATCGAATTATGGAGCTTATTCGACCTTTGCTGCCCAATCCACTGTAGTTATCGACTTTCAGGACAAACAAGCTATAGTGCTGTAACCAGTGGCTATATTTCCAATAGAAACCAACAGGGTAAAGGATTTGGAAGTTTTTGGAGAGGTCTATGGCAGATATCCATCAGCATGAGGAAATCGCATACACATTAGATGAAATGTGCTGTATCATATAGCAATTCTATTTCGTATGTGAAGGAGATTTATTTTTTTTATTAAGTGCAGAGGGTGTTGATGGGGCAGAGAAAGAGAAAAGAGAGAGAGAAATGATTGATTTAACTGGAAAGGTAATTTTAGTAACTGGTGGCTCGAAAGGGATTGGTGCAGTGACGGTGCGGACTCTGGTTAATGCTGGGGCCGAGGTGATTTTGCATTACTTTCGCAGTCAGAAAGAAGCGGAAGCGGTAGCAGCAAGTGTTGCGCGCGATCGCTGTTATTTATTGGCAGCAGATTTGATGCTGGAAAACGCGGCATCGACTTTGTGGCGAGATGCTTTAAAATGGCGCGGTCATATTGATATTTTAGTTAATAATGCGGGGATTATGCAGTCAGCGGGTATAGAGGACAAATTCGATATTTGGTCTTCAGCTTGGCAGCAAACTCTACAAGTAAATTTAGTTGCCGTTGCCGATTTGTGCCGGGAATCTCTTCTGCATTTTCAAACTCGCAAAGTCGGTACAATTATTAATATAGCAAGTCGCGCTGCTTTTCGCGGCGATGACCCGAATTATCTGCACTACGCCGCTTCTAAAGGTGCTATTGTTGCTTTAACTCGCAGCATTGCTAGAGGGTTTGCGGCTGATAATATTTTGGCATTTACAGTTGCACCGGGATTTGTCAGTACAGAAATGTCTAATCAGTTTATTCAGGAGTTCGGTGAAGCTAATATTATTCGCGATATCCCGATCGGCAAAATCGCTCCTCCTCAAGATGTTGCCAATGTTATCGCGTTTTTAGCGTCGGGTTTAGCTGCACACGCTACCGGGACTACGATCGATATTAACGGAGCATCTTACGTGCATTGAAACAATTACTGTAAAATACCTCTCAAGGCTCACGCTGATATCTTTTAAAACCAACTAATTTATCACTTTAGCAAGACGCTAAAAACATCATAAATTATTTATGGTGAGATAAAAGATAGTCTGAGGAATGTTGATTATGACAACCGATAACGGTAGCGACACAAAACGAGTTGCCATACTCATTGAAAATGGAGTTGAAGATTCGGAATTTTTAGTTCCTTACAACGCCTTAAAACAAGCAGGATTTGAAGTAGTTGTCCTCGGTTCGCGGACAAACGAAAAGTATGCAGGGAAACAAGGAAAAGTTGCCCAGCAGGCTGACGGAACTACCACAGAAGCAGTACCCGCAGAATTCGATGCAGTGATAATTCCCGGCGGAATGGCTCCCGATATGATGCGGACTAATCCCAATACAGTACGTTTTGTACGAGAAGCATTTGAGCAAGGAAAAATCGTCGCTGCTGTTTGCCACGGCCCGCAAGTTTTGATTGAAGCCGACTTGCTAAAAGGCAAAAATGCGACGGGTTTCTTGGCAATTAAAACAGACATGATTAATGCCGGAGCTAACTACATTAACGAAGCTTTAGTAGTTGACGGCAACTTGATCACTTCCCGCCAACCTGGAGATTTAGCAATATTTACCACCGCAATTATGGCTCGCCTCGGTTACGGCGGAAAAGAAGTCGGTTTGCCAGAAGAAAGTGACACAAATGCAGAATGGTGGAAATTAGCTAATGGTTGGGGAGGTTCTACACAAGGCGACATTGTTAAAGGTTTGAATACCGCCCTCGCAGGGGAACGCTATGCTTGCGAAGCGTTTCAAAATTATGCGGAAAAAACCCAAGACAGCGATTTGCGATCGCTCTTGAGAGAAATGATTCAAAACAAACAGAACCACATCCTCGCTCTCGAAAAACGCCTCAACGATTTCGGTGAAAAACCCTCAATTCCTGCCCAAATTGCTGACAAATACGCTAAATTAAAAGCTTCGATGCAAGGAACGGATGAAAACTTTTTGCTGCGGAGCACTCTAGGTGAGTTGCAAACCGGTGTTGTCGATGTCAACAACCTGCGCGTGAAGTTCACAGATCCCGTATCAACTGCCATCTTGACAGAGATAGAATCGGATTTGTCTAAGTGTGAGCAAGCCGTTGCTAAACTCTACCGCGCCCGTGCAGCTTCCCAGGAAATTAAGTCGCCTAAACCTTCGACTAGCCCCGCTGTAAAAATGTAATCAGCAAGGGGATAAATAAGTTTGTAGTTTTGTTGAGAGGTGAAAACCCGCACCAATATCGCAGCTACAAACTTGCTCTGCAATCCTACAATATACGCCTTTGCGGTAAAATAAAACCCAACACTAAAAAGCAGATATTCAACTAACTGCAAGGTGGAGGGTTTTATTAAATGGGTTTTATTTTTGTTTCAGCGGAACACGGTGGGTTTGAAGAAAGCTTGCGGCACCCGGGGGCGGTACCAGCCCCCGGATTCATGCGTGCAGAAATAAAAAATATAGTATCCGATAACCAGCCCCCGGATACATCCGTCAAGTCGCTTTCTTCAATTCTCAAATCTAAAATCTAAAATCTAAAATCTAAAATCGATTGCCTTCTTCCCTCTTCCTTTAGACAGGAGACACCTAGGCTATAAATGCGCTACTGTGTTGCCAATATTTTGATGAGGAAAAAAGGCCGTGGTTCCCTTACGCGATGAAAATCCCATTACTATCACTCCCTACGTTACCTACGGGCTGGTTGCCGCAAACATATTAGTATTTTTGTACGAACTCAGTTTGGGCGATCGACAATTAACCCAATTCTTCTACTCTTGGGCCGTAATTCCTTGCCAGTTAAGCAATATGTGTCGGGTTGCTCTGCCAGCTTCGCCATTTCCCGAATGGACAACACTAATTAGCTCCCAATTTCTGCACGCAGGCTTTCTCCACATTGCCGGAAATATGTTATTTTTGTGGATTTTTGGCAACAACGTAGAAGACCGTTTAGGGCACGTCAAATTTATAATATTTTACCTTACTTGCGGCGTTTTAGCATCACTAACTCAGTGGTTTTTTTCCTCATCATCTGCCATTCCGTCCCTAGGTGCTAGCGGCGCGATCGCAGGCGTGATGGGAGCTTACATTCTCAGATATCCCCAAGCCAGAGTTCTGACACTGCTTCCCCTGGGAATCTTTTTTACCACCGTTAGAGTCCCCGCTTTCTTCTTTCTAGGATTTTGGTTTGCACAGCAAGCATTGAGCGGCCTGGCTTCGTTGAATGCCCCGGCAAGTGTCGGCATGGAATCCGGGGGAGTTGCCTACTGGGCCCACGCCGGCGGCTTTGTTTTCGGCGCTATTCTCGGCCCTTTGCTGGGATTGTTTTCTGAAGAAAATCAGATTTAATTTTTCACCGCAGATGAACGCAAATAAACGCAGATAAACTACCAAGAAATGGGCGTTTATCTGCGTTTTTATGCGGTTTCAAACCTCGGACTTTTCTCAAACTTCGGTGCTATACTTGGCTCTTTTTTGGGACTTTTATTCAAAAAAAAGAGATTTAATTTTACCTCAGCTAAACACAAATTAACGCAGATAAAGCCAAGACAATCGGCGTTTATCTGCGTTTATCTGCGGTTTCAAACCTCTTATCTTTTTAGATAAACGTGAAGTCAAATCCCGAAAGAGAAGAAACCCCAGTTACACCATTTAACTTCGCCAAAATGCGAGAATCAGCACCGGCCACGTTATTGCCATTGCCATCATAAATGATGTAAGTATTGCCGCCGGAATCGTAGGCAAACAAGAAAGCAGTTCCTCCCAGAATATTTGCAGAAACAGTTGTCTGCACATTCAGCAGAACTTGACTGCCATTGCTGAGATTGGCAAATCCGGGGGCAAAATTAAACTGATCGGCGATCGGCACACCGAGACCGTTAAAATCAGTAATCACATCGTATCCGCCCGCCGCGATCGCAGCATCGATCGCCGTCGAAGAAGCCGCATCAAAGACTGGCCCACCTTGTGCAGGGCTGGTATAGCGGAATTGATTGCTGCCGCCGCCCCCCGTCATGGTATCTGCGCCGAGGCCGCCTACGAGCACGTCGTTATCCAAATCGCCGTTAATCGTATCGTTGCCGCCTTGACCATCAATAGTATCGCTGCCCGCCAAACCGTCCAAATTGTCCGGCAAAGAACCCCCAACCAAATTGTTAGGCCCGCTATCTGCAGGCAAGATTTGGACGGTGATAGTACCTACCCCCGGAAGTGTCCCCACTCCGTCGCTGACGCTGTAGGTGAAAGCAGTTGTACCCGCTACGTTGCCGGGGATGAATTGCACTTGAGAGACAAGATTTACAGCTATCCCCAGTTGCGGTGTGCTGACATTGATAATGTTGAGCGATCCTTGTTGCGGGCTGGAATCGTTGGCCAGCACGTCGATGAAAGTGGGCTGCGAATTATTCGTACTCGTAAATATGATGCCGTCATTGACAGCAATCGGCGACAGGGTAGTTGGAACAGTTACAGAGGTATCGAAAGAATTGATGTTAATTGCGACTGACGCTGCTGCCGTGCCGCCTTGGTCGTCAGCTACGCTGTAGCTGAAAGAACCGGCTGGCCCGATCGCGTTTGTTCCAGGTTGAAATTTCAGCCCAAGTAAATCCTGAACGGTTAACTTTTGGTTCACGCTGAGGGGGTTTGTACCCGTAATTACCTGACCAAAAGTAGGATTGGGAAGTCCGACTACCGCGATCGACAGTGGCTGGCCCTCGGGGTCGCTGGGCGCCGAAATGCTCAGAGACAGAGGCAAATTCTGCAAACCAGTCACCGTTTTGCCAGCTTCCACGATCGGCGGCTGGTTAGGAGTCGGAGATGTAAAACTCGGCGGAGTCGGCCCCCCGCCCAAAGGCGGAGGAGTTGGGGTCGCCGCAGTTGGAGTGGGGACGATCGAAGGACTCGGACTCGCAGTTGTCCCGCCCGCAGTCGGAGTCGGACTCGGACTCGGAACCTGTGTCGGCAATGTCCCCGTTGTTGGTGTTGGACTCGCAGTTGTCCCCGTTGTGGGACTCGTTGTTGTCCCCGTTGTGGGACTCGTTGTTGTCCCCGCTGGTGTGGGAGTTGTGGTCGCTGGTGTGGGAGTTGTGGTCGCTGGTGTGGGAGTTGTGGTCGCTGGTGTGGGAGTTGTGGTCGCTGGTGTTGGACTCGTGGTTGTTCCCGTTGTGGGACTCGTGGTTGTTCCCGTTGTGGGACTCGTGGTTGTTCCCGTTGTGGGACTCGTGGTTGTTCCCGTTGTGGGACT